>CAXNNI010000072.1:0-4826 GCA_964203715.1 Gammaproteobacteria bacterium | reverse complement strand
AACCCTGATTATGAAGATATAATTATAAACGACACATCTTCGGTTCTTGGTGTAGTTACACAAAGATCAGGAACAAGAAGAAAATACCATAAAAAGTATAACTAAAAAAAGCGCAGTTTAGCTGCGCTTTAAAAACCACTTCAAAAAGTGGATTGGAGGAAATAATTAATATATTATAATTTTATTATATAATTATAGATATTTCTGTCAACACATTGTTTAAATTAAATAAAAATTAATGGAAAAAACTGATAAAACAACTAGAATACTTGATCCAGAAAACTGCGAAATGTGCGGAATGTGCACAACTGTCTGTCCAACATACGCAATAGCTCATAATGAGTCAGAATCTCCAAGAGGGAGAATATCAATAATATATGGTTTAAATAACTCTATACTAAAACCAAGTAAATCAGCTTTAAAACATATAAATTCATGCACACTATGTTTGGCTTGCGAAACAATCTGTCCAGCAAAAGTTAATTTTTATCAACTGATGACAGGCGCTAGAAATAAATATTTTAGAGATCAGTCACTTATTTTTAAAATAAAAACAAAATTAATATCAAAAATTTTTACAAATGAAATATTAAAAAAAATTATAAAGATAATAATAAAATTATTAAATAAAGAAAAACTAAAAAAAATTAATACTGTTTTTTTTAAGTTTATGAATTATACGCAGATAAAAAAAAATAAAAATCAAACTAATATAAAGAAATTTAATAAAAAAAATATAGGTATTTTTACAGGATGTGTAATTGATGTATTTCAGGAAAATATAGGAATAAATTGTGCTAATATTTTAAGGAAAAAAAATATTAACTCCGAATTGATTAAAAATATAAAATGCTGCGGTTCTCTTGATTATAATAATGGTAGATTTGCAGAAGGGTTAAAGCATAATAAACTTACAGTAAATGAATTTAAAAAAAATAAATATGAAATTATAATTGGATGTGGAAGCGGTTGTAGCGCATTCCTAAATAAAAATAAAGGAAATGTAAATTATCAAGATGCAACATCATACATAATAGATTTATTAGAAAATAGTAAAAATAATTTTAAAACTACTTTTAAAAATATATGTGTTCATCAGCCATGTACATCAAAATTGGCAGAAATTAATTTCTCGAAACTTTTAAAAGTTTTAAAAACGATACCATATTTGAAAGTATTTACTTTTAAAGAAAATTATTGTTGCGGTGCTGGTGCTCAAAATTTAATACATAACTATGAAAATGCTTTAAATATTATTGAGCCAAAAATTAAGTTTATTGAAGATAATCATATTAATGAAATTTTGACATATAATATTGGTTGCTCTTTAAACTTTATCAACTCTATTAATCTTAAGAAGATAAAGCAAGTAGAAGTTTCTCATCCAATAACTTTTTTGAATGAAAGATTAATATAATGAGAAATTATTCTTATTCTGATAAATTTATTAATAAGTCGAATGAAATACTTAATATTTTATTTAACATAAAAAGTTCTGGAAGAGACTATCCTGCTGATGAAAATGATGAATGTAATTTATCTAGTTCTAACAAAAAATTAGTTACAAACCTTATGAGAGTTAATCATTCTGGAGAAGTTTCTGCCCAAGGCCTCTATATTGGTCACGCGCTCTTAGCAAAAAGTACTCATCAAAAAAAATTAATGTTAAATATGGCTGAAGAAGAAAAAGATCACTTAGAGTGGTGTGAAAAAAGAATAAAAGAATTAAATGGAAAAATAAGCATTTTTAACCCCATTTGGTTCACTGGATCAATTGTGATGGGCATGCTCTCAAGTTTTTATAATGATAAAAATGCATTAGGTTTTATTGAAGAAACAGAAAATCAGGTCACAAAACACCTTGAAGAGCATATTAAAAAAATTCCAAAAGAAGACCTTAAAACATTAAATATTCTAAAGAAAATGAAATCTGACGAAGAGCGTCACAGAGAAACCGCTCACAACTTTGGTGCTACTGAATTACCAAAAAAGATAAAAAAAATTATGAAAGTTGCTGCCAGTATTATGAAATTTGTTTCATTTAAAATATAAATATTTAATACTCCATATTTATAACAATATTGAGACGCTTCAGCAAAAATTTTAAATTCTTCTGTGATATTATATAAGGAGGCATTATATATATTAAATTAGAAAAAGGTCTTAACCAGATTCCATTTTTTACAAATTTTTTCTGAATTGAACCAATATTTACTTTGTCTTTCATCTCTAAAATACCTACTGCTCCAATAACTCTAAAATCTTTAACAGCTTCATTTTTCGAAATAATTTTTAAATAATCTTTTAAGATATCTTCTATCTTTTTAATCTTTTTTTTCCAATCATATGATTGCAATAAATTTATATTAGCTAAAGCTACAGAACACGCTAAAGGATTTGCCATAAAGGTTGGGCCATGCATAAAAACCCCAGGTTCTTTAAGAGACATTGCTTTTGCAATTTCCTTTGAAACAACAGTTGCCCCTAAGCTCATATATCCACCTGTTAATGATTTCCCTAAACATAAAATATCTGGGACTATGTTTGCATGATTAAAACCAAAAAGCTCTCCTGTTCTTCCAAAGCCAGTAGCTATTTCATCCAAAATCAAAAGCACATTATATTTCTCACAAAGTTTTTTTACTTGTTTTAGATAATCTGGATGATAAATTCTCATTCCTCCCGCTCCTTGTAATATTGGCTCAATTATCACAGCCGCAATTTTTGAATTTAATTTTTCTAATTTCTCCTCCATCTGCTTTAAACTTTTACTAGTATCTCGATTATATAGTCGAAAATCTTCTGGCTTATCAACATATACCTGCTTGATCAATGAATTATTAAAAATAGAATGCATACCATTTGCTGGATCACTAACAGACATTGCCCCCATCGTGTCGCCATGATACCCATTTCTTACCGTTAAAAATTTCTTTTTTAATGGTATATTTTTAGAATACCAAAATTGAATTGCAAACTTCATTGCAACTTCTATTGCAACAGATCCTGAGTCAGAGAAAAAAACTTTTTGTAAACTCGAAGGTGTTATTTCATTTATTTTTTTTGCTAATTCTATTGCTGGCTCATGAGTAAATCCTCCAAACATAACATGCGAAAATTTATCGATTTGCTTTTTAATCGCCCCATTTAATTTAGGATGATTATAACCATTTATTACACACCACCAAGAAGACATTCCATCAATTAATTTTTCACCAGAATCAAGATATATATATACATTTTTTGCTTTTATTACAGGATATATTGGATTTTTGTCAACAGCTGATGAATATGGATGCCAAACAAAAAGTTTGTCGTCTTTAATCATTTTTAAGTCAACTCTAAACTATATGTAATATCAACAGCTTTACTTAATACTATGCAGCATGAACATTGCTTTTCAATTGAAAGCTTTATCATTTTTTCGAATTCTGTTTTATACTTTATATTTGCTTTAATTTTATATATTAAATGAATTTTATTTAATAAAGATGGTTTTTTATCTGTTCTGCTTGCTTCTATATCTAAATTAAATTTTAAAATTTTAATATTTTTATTTTTTGCCGTATTAATAATGTCAAATGCAGTGCAACCTCCCATGCCAGATATTAAAACTTCGGTTGGTCTTGCTCCATTATTTTTTCCTCCATTTTCAACCGATCCATCCATACTAATTTTATTACCACTTTCAGAACTAGCAATAAAATTAATCCCATTTTGCCACTCTATTGATGTTTTCATATTATAGTCCCACTTTTACCGGATTATCTTCATAACTTGACCAGGCACTCCATGAACCAACATAAATACTTGAATTTCTAAGTCCACAATAATTCATTGCTAAGATGTTATGACAAGCTGTTACTCCAGATCCACACATATTTACTATGCTTTTTTGAGAGTCATTATGAATATGCTCGTAAATTTTAAGCAGCTCATCTTTGCTTTTAAATTTTCCTTCTTGATCTATATTTTTTTTAAACGGAATATTAATTGCTCCAGGTATATGACCAGCTTTTTTATCCAAAAACTCTACTTTTCCAGCGAATCTTTCAGGATCTCTTGCATCAACAAGATATATTAAATCATTCTTTAATTTATTTTTTAATTCATTTGTATCAACTATATATTTTCTGTCATATGTATATATATTATTTTTCTTTTCTTTATTTTCTGGAATAATTGTACTAATTGGATTTTCTTTAGATTGCCAAGATTTATAACCACCATCTAAAACTGCGCATTTCGTTAACCCAACAGATTTTAGCATCCACCAAAGTCTTGCGCCTATAGAATTATTTTCATCATCATAAACAACTATTTGAGTATTACTTGTAATACCATAAAAATTAAGTATATCTGAAAAAATTAATATATCTTGTAATGGGTGTCTTCCGGTATGCTCATTCACAGTTGACGATAAATCTGATTCTAGATTAATATAGTAGGAATTTTTAATATGTGATTTTAAATAATTTTTGTACCCTAAGTTTTTATCAAATAAATTAAATCTACAATCAAAAATTATCACATCCTTATCTTCAAGTATATTTTTTAAGTTTTTAGAAGAAATAATCGTGTTATACATTTTTATTTTTTATTATATTTATTTATATATTTGATATATAAAAAATATATCACTACAAATAAACTTATTAATGATATAATTTGTCCTTGAGATAATAAATCTATATTAGCAACAATAGCTGATAAAAAAATTAAAATAACTAGACCAAATCTATTTCTTTGCCAACCTTGCATTTTTCCTCACAATTAATTTTTTCTCTTTAATCCATGTTCTATCGCTATAACAGCGGCCTCTACTC
>CAXNNI010000071.1:0-4879 GCA_964203715.1 Gammaproteobacteria bacterium | reverse complement strand
TCTATTCTTTTAGCAATGCTAATTTCACCTTCTCTAGTGAGAAGATCAACCGTACCCATCTCTCTCATATACATTCGTACAGGATCAGTTGTTCTTCCATGTTCTTGGTCAGTCGCTGCTAATTCTTGAGCAGCTTCTTCAGCATCTTCATCATCGGCTATATTATTGCTTAATATAAGAGAATCATCATCTGGAGCTTGTTCTTGAACAATGATTCCCATCTCTGTAATTGTATTGATAATATCTTCAATTTGATCAGAATCTACTATACCTTCAGGCAAGTGATCATTAATTTCATTATAAGTTAAATATCCTTGTTCTTTTCCTTTAAAAATTAGTTCTTTAATTTTTGTTTGTTGATCTTGATTATTCATTTTTTTATTCTTAGATTATTTGGCGAATTTATAGTTTTTTGGACATTCATAATATCATAAATATAGTGATTATTTCAGTATTTCTTTGATTTCTCTTCTAATTCTTTAATTTCATTGATGATTGATCTTACGCTTTCTAGGTCAGAAGGCTCTGCATTAGACATTTTTTCTTTTAATAGATTTTTAATAAAAAGACATATACATGCATGAAATTCGCTGTCTGGATAATCATAAACTGTTACAGGTAGTGTGCTAATTTTTTGTAATGAATCATATATTATAATTTCTGTTCTATAGTTTTCAATAATTCTTCCTATGTTAATATCAGGCTTTACTTTAATTAAATTAATAATAGATTTGAGAACATGTATCCCTGTGTTATCTTTGATACGATTATCGTTAATTAAATTTTCGTCTATTTTGATTTTTGGGTTATGCATTAAAATTGAAATAGCTTTATGAAGAATTGAACTAGTTTTAAATTTTTTAATTTTTGTTAAAGGAGAGAAGTTTTTTTTCTTAATTATATATTTTGATCCAATTTTTTTATTTAAACTTTCTAACAGCATAGTTTTTAATATCCTTGCATTTAATTTCTCTAGTAAAAAATTAATGTTTTGTAAAAACTGCGTTTTACCAGAAGCTGTATTTAAGTCGCATTCTTTTGAAAATTTTCTAAAAATAAATTCTTCAATACTAATTTTGTTTTTAATTTTTTCTTCCCATAATTTTGAACCACCTTTTTCAATAATATTGTCAGGGTCATTACCTTGAGGAAGAAATACAAAACTTATAGCATCCCCATCTTTTATAATAGGTATTATATTTTCAACACAACGCCAAGCTGCATTCACTCCAGCTTTATCTCCATCAAAACAACAAATAATTTCTTTTGTATACTTGAAGCATTGTGCGAGATTTTCTTGAGAAACTGCAGTACCTAAAGTAGCAACTGCATTTTTAATCCCAGCTTGAAATAATGAAATAACATCCATATATCCTTCAACAATATATAAATTATTTTTTGTAGATCTATCTTTATTGGCAAAATGAAGATTATATAAAGTTTTTTTTTTGCTAAATAATATAGTTTCGGGAGAATTTATGTATTTAGCTTCAGGTTTTTCGCTATTGATACTTATTATTCTTCCACCAAAAGCAATTATATTTCCATGTGAATCATGAATTGGAAACATAATTCTTCCTCTAAATTTATCATAGGAGTTATTTTCTTTTTTTACAATTAACCCAGAATTCAATAAATCTGATTCTAAATATTTTTTAATTAATTTTTTTTTTAGACTTTGAAAGTTATTTTCGGCATACCCTAACTGAAAGTTTTTTGCTGTATCGCCAGTAATTTTTCTCATTTTTAGATATGATATAGCTTCCGGTGATTTTTTAAGTTGTTCGATATAATCTTTTTTTGCTTCACTTAAAATTTCTTGGATATTTTTTCTTGTTTCGTATAGCTTATCGGTATTTTTATCTCTTGGGATTTCAAGCCCTAAATTGTTAGCTAATGTTTCTATAGCTTCAGGATATGGTTGATTTAGGTGATCCATTAAAAATCCAATAGCGTTTCCATGAGCACCACATCCAAAGCAATGAAAAAATTGCTTATTTTCGCTTACACTAAATGATGATGTTTTTTCATTATGGAATGGACACCTTGCCCAATAATCATTACCTTTTTTTTTTAATTCAATGTAGTTTGCAATTATATTTACAATATTAGCTTTTTCTAATAAGCTATCAATAAAAGCTTTTGGAATATTTTTTGACATTTTATGCAGCAACACTACTTTTTTTTAATAATTCTTCGACTTTAATATTTTTAGGTTTTATGATTAAAAATTTATTTATATAGTTTTCAAATTTTTCTAATATTTCTATACCAAGCTTACTATTAGTTTTTTCAACGAAATCAATTATAGAATTTTTTAAAAAAATTACTTGTTCAGGATATTGACTTATTTTTAATATTTCTACTGAGGACGGATTAAATTTATTTTTAAAATTGTTTTTTTCATCTAAAACTATTGCAAAACCTCCTGTCATTCCAGCTCCAAAATTAACTCCAGTTTTTCCTAGAACTATTACAATACCATTAGTCATGTATTCGCAACCATGATCTCCAACTCCTTCGATTATAGCAGTAGCCCCAGAATTTCTTACAGCAAATCTTTCTCCAGCAATTCCAGAAACGAATATTTTTCCTCCAGTTGCACCATATAAGCAAGTGTTACCAATGATAATTGATTCATTGCTTTTAAAACTAACATTTTTTGCAGGGTAAATAACAATTTGGCCTGCAGCCATTCCTTTGCCAACATAGTCATTTGCATCACCCTCTAAAAATAAATTTAACCCTCCTGCATTCCAAACGCCAAAGCTTTGACCCGCAGTTCCTTTAAAATAGAGGTTTATTGGATTATCTGACATTCCATAATTTCCATAATGTCCCGCAATTAAACCAGAAGTACTAGCACCAACTGAGCGATCTGTATTTTTTATATTGTAATTAAAATTACCGCCCAGTTTATTTTTGATATTATTGATTATATCTGTATCAATTTTTTTTGATAATTCAGCTTTATCCCATGGATTATTTCTGTCTATTTGACAGGTATGAGAAATATTTTTATTTACATTAGCATCAGATATTATTGGATCTAATGTTAAATTTTTTAGTTTGTCATTATAATTTTTTTTTATTTTTAAAATTTCAGTTTTTCCGATTATATCCGATAATTTTTTATAACCTAAATTTGCTAAAATTCTTCTAACTTCTTCCGCAATAAATTTAAAATAATTTATTACCATTTCATCTTTACCTATAAAATGATATTGTCTTAAAATTTTATTTTGTGTAGCAACACCGGTTGCGCAATTATTTAGGTGGCAAATTCTTAAATACTTACATCCCATTGCAATCATTGGGCCTGTACCAAATCCAAAGCTTTCTGCACCAAGAATTGCGGCTTTTATAACATCTAGTCCTGTTTTTAAACCACCATCTGTTTGAAGTCTAATATTTTTTCTTAAATTATTTGCTCTTAAAGTTTGATGTGTTTCAGATAATCCCATCTCCCATGGACCGCCTGCATATTTAATACTTGAAAGTGGGCTTGCACCAGTTCCTCCGTCATAACCTGAAATAGTAATTAAATCCGCATATGCTTTAGTAACTCCTGCCGCTATAGTACCAACTCCTGCTTCTGCTACTAATTTAACTGATATTAATGCTTTTGGGTTAACTTGTTTTAAATCAAAAATAAGTTGAGCTAAATCTTCAATAGAATAAATATCATGATGTGGAGGAGGAGAAATTAATGTAATTCCTGGGGTTGCATATCTTAGAGTAGCAATAAGTTTATCATTTTTTTCAGATGGAAGCTGTCCACCTTCTCCTGGTTTAGCGCCTTGCGCAATTTTTATTTGGATAATTTCTGCATTTATGAGGTAATGCGGGGTTACTCCAAATCTTCCTGATGCTACTTGTTTTATTTTTGAATTTTTATCAGTATTAAATCTTGCTGGATCTTCACCTCCCTCTCCAGAATTTGATCTTGCGCCTATTTTATTCATTGCTTGAGCTAAAGTTTCATGAGCATCAAGCGATAAGGCTCCTAATGACATTCCTGCAGAATCAAATCTATATATAATATCTTCAATTGGTTCAACTTTTTCAATAGCAATGGGTTTCATAGGACTTTTAAGATCTAGTAAATCTCTTAATACAGTCACTTCTCTCTTATTAACTATTTCACTATATTTTTCATAGTCTTCATATTTACCGCTTTTTACAGCTTCTTGAAGAGTTTTAACAACATCTGGGTTATAAGCATGGAATTCTTCACCATACACATATCTTAGTAAACCACCTTGTTTAATATTTTTTCTTCCACTCCATGCATTTTTTGACAATATTATTTGTTCATCTTCAATATCATTAAACGTTATGCCGGAAAGCCTATTTGTAGTATCACAAAAACACAAATCTATAATATCGTCATGTAATCCAATACATTCAAATAATTGTGAACCTCTATAACTTGCAATTGTTGAAATACCCATTTTTGAAAGTATTTTGTATAAGCCTTTATTTATGCCTTTTCTATAATTTCTAGTTGAGTCAAAAAATTCTATATTATCTTTAGAGTGATTAATTATCATACTGTAAAGAGATTGATATGCGAGGTATGGATATATAGCATTAGCACCATAACCAATTAGAGCTGCACAATGGTGAGAGTCTCTAGTTGTTCCAGTTTCTATAATAATATTTACTTTTGTTCTTAAGTCATTTTTTATTAAAGAATGATGCACAGCTCCGGTAGCAAGTAAAGCATGTATCGGAAGTTTTCCTTTTTTAATATTTTTATCTGATAATATAAGAAATAATTTATTATTTTTAGCCGCATAAATTGCTTTATTTATTAAATTATAAATAGCTTCTTTAAGTGAAATATTTTGATCATAATTTAGTTCTAAAATTTCAT
>CAXNNI010000070.1:0-4913 GCA_964203715.1 Gammaproteobacteria bacterium | reverse complement strand
TTAAATTTTATTAGTTATGCGCTAGTAGATGCTAAAACTGGAATATTTTTAGCTGGTGAAAACATGGACAAAAAAGTTGAGCCTGCAAGTTTAACTAAAATAGCCACAATATATCTAGTATTTAAAGCTTTAAAGTCAAAACAAATTAGCGAAGATGATTATGTGACTATAAGTGAAAAAGCCTGGAGGACAGGTGGGTCAAGGACATTTATTGACGTGGGAGAAAAAGTGCAGGTTCGAGAACTAATTCAAGGATCAATTGTTCAATCAGGTAATGATGCAACCATTGCCTTAGCTGAGCATATTTCTGGTAGTGAAGAAGTTTTTGTAGATGTTATGAATAAAACCCTAAAAAAAATAGGTTTGGATAATACTAATTTTACAAATGTTTCAGGTATGCCAGATCCAAACCATTACACCAATGCAAGAGATATGGCCATATTGTCTAAAGTATTAATTGAAGAATTTCCAATACTTTATAAAAAATTTTCCCAAAAAGAATTTGTATTTAATAATATAAAACAGAGTAATAGAAATATGTTGTTAGATACATATGATTTAGCTGATGGCATAAAAACTGGGCATACTGAAAGTGCAGGGTATTGTCTTGCTGCGTCAGCAAAATATCAAAATACAAGATTAGTACTAGTTGTATTTGGAGCAGAAAGTTCAAAAGAAAGGTTTATCAATGCAAAGTTGCTATTAACTTATGGTTTTAAGAATTATAAAACTGTTAAATTTTTTTCTAAAAATCAAATTATAGGAAAAGAAAGAATTTGGGGTGGTAGTGAAAGATATATAGATATAGGATTTAATGAAGATGTTTTTGTTACTTTAAGTAAATACGAGAATGTAAAAGTCAGTAAAAAAATTAATTTAATTTCAAAAATAAATGCGCCAATAAAAAAAAATCAGATTTTAGGTAATATAGATTTTATTAAAAATAAAAAAATAATAGCAACAAGAAATATTTACGCTCTTAAGGATATTGAAGAAGGTAATATTTATAGAAAAGTATATGATTACTTTTCAAAATTTTTTATATAGTAAAAAAACTTGAAAAATAAAATTTTTTTAAATGATAAATTATACGCTTCCGAAGAAGCAAAAATTTCGGTATTAGATAGAGGATTTTTATTTTCAGATGGTATATATGAATTAATTCCATATTTTAATTCCAAACCTTTTTTATTTAATGAACATTATTCTAGACTTAAAAATAGTTTAAAGATGATTAGATTAGATAATCCTTATTCAGATAACGAATGGTCTGAAAAGATAAATTCGTTTATTAATGGTTGTGATTATTTAAATTTTTCATTGTATATTCAAATAACCCGAGGTGTACCAGAGATTATAAATGATGGAGTATTGCGTGAGCATGCAGCTACAAAAAAATATAATGTATCGGTTTGTATGTTTTGTAGCCAAATTGATAATTTATCGGAGTTTATGATTAAAGAAAAAACAGCGATTACTATGGATGATATGAGGTGGTTGCAATGTGATATAAAGTCAATATCTTTGTTATACAATTCACTTGCAAAAACTGAGGCTCATAGGCAAGGGTCCTATGAAGCAATTCTTATAAGAGATAACTCTGTTACTGAGGGTTGTGCTAGCAATGTTTTTATAGTTAAAAATGATGTTATAAAAACAGCGCCGCAAAGCAATTTAATATTACCAGGGGTAACAAGATCATTTTTTATAAATGAGATTATAAAAAAAAATAAATTTCAATTCATTGAAAAAAATATGACTAAAGAAGAGTTAGTGAGTGCAGATGAAGTTTTTATAACAAATTCAACTCAAGGAATACTTCCGATAACTTATATAGATAAAATAAAAGTTAATAATGGAAAATGCGGTGTGATAACTAAAAAATTACATCAATATTTTTTAAAAAGTATAAATTAGTGGAAACTATAATTAAACATCAAAAAAATCTTTTAAAATGTAAAAGATGTGAAAATATGATTGGAATTCCAGTAGTAGGAGGTCCAGTAATGTCAAAAATTATAATAGTTGGTCAAGCGCCTGGCATAAAAGAAGGAAATATGAAAAAACCATTTTCTTGGACAGCAGGTAAAAATATGTTTAAGTGGTTTTCTTCAATTGGAATAAGTGAAGATAAATTTAGAAGAAATGTATATATGTCAGCAGTTTGTAGATGTTACCCAGGGAAAAATACTAATGGTTCTGGAGATAGAGTTCCATCTGAAACTGAAATAAAAAAATGCTCACAGTGGTTAAATTCTGAAATTAAAATTTTAAAGCCGAAGCTTATTATTCCCCTAGGTAAATTAGCTATTTCTCAGTTTATTAAATTTAGTAAGTTGAGCGAAGTTATTGGGAAAAAAATAGTATATAAAAAAAATAATTATTTAATAGATATAGTAGCTTTACCACATCCTTCCGGATTATCTACCTGGTATAAAAAGGAACCAGGTAAAATTTTATTAGAAAACGCATTAGATATAATCAAAGATAGCTTTTCTTGGAGAACTATTTTAAAAAAATAAATTACTAACTTTTTTTAATTTCTTATTATCGCCTATATCGTACCAAATATTTTTATGTATAATTCCGGAAACTCTATTATTTTTTATTTCTTTTAATAATATATTAATTAATTTATATTTTGAGATTTCAATATTTTTAAAAATTTTAGGATTATATATGCCAATGCCAGAATAAGTCATCATATTTTCTTTATCTAAAGTTATTCTACCATTTGATATCGAGAAATCTCCTTTTAGGTTATCAGGTGGATTTTTAACCATAACAAGTGATGCAAGATCATGATGATGAAGATTAATTAATGATAAATTACAATCTGTATAAATATCAGAATTTATAACTAAGAATGGATCTTTACCTAAAATTGAAAGGGCGTTATGGATACCACCACCAGTTTCTAGGGGCTCAGGGTACTCAATAGAATAAGTTATTTTTACATTATATTTATCACCATTTCCTAGATAATCAATTATTAAATTAGCCAGATATGAAACATTAATTACTATCTCTGTAAAGCCATAAGACTTCAAAAGTAAAATATTATGCTCAATAAGAGATAAATTGCCTAATTTAATTAGAGGTTTAGGCTTAGTTATTGTTGTTTTTCCAAAACGTTTACCTTGTCCTGCAGCTAGAATTATTGCTTTCATTAATATTATTAATTGCCTCTGATGCAAAAGTGTTTATTATTCTAAGATTTTTATAATTAGATGTTGCTTTTATAATATAGCTAATTGTTCTATTAAGGTATGTAAGATAATTATGCCTATTATCTCTAATACTTAGTCTGCAAAATATTCCAGAAGCTTTCATATGTCTTTGCGCTGATAATAAATTAAAATTATAATTAAATTCATCTTTTGAAAACTTAAATTTATTATTTTCATTATAATTTTCTAAAAATAATTTTATAAATTTATTCTGAGAGTTAACATTAATATCTCTGTAACAGTCATTAATAAGAGACACTAAATCGTACAAAGGAGACCCATAAACAGCATCTTGATAATCAATAATAATAGTTTTATTATTTTTAAAAAATAAATTTTTAGAGTGGTAATCTCTATGAACAACTTTATTATTATTATGATTAATATTATTAGTAAGAAAAAAAATAGATTTTTTTAATCTAAGATAATCTTTATTTGAAACATTTAATCTACAATATTTGTCTAGTACCCATTTAACGAATAGTAAACTTTCATTGAAATACTTTTCTTTTTTATATAAAGAAATGCTGATATCAAAAATTTTTTGTATTTCTAAAATATTTAATATAGAGTTTTCGTATATTTTATTATAATTAGTTTTATTAGTTTTATTGAATATAAGGTTATTTCCTAAATCTTCCATAATAATAATATTTTTTCTAGTATTTAAATTAACTATCTTTGGTATTTTAATTTTATTTTTTTTAAAAATATCTGTAAATTTAACGAAATTATTAAAATTTTTTTTTTCCAAGAAACTATCCATTACTACATATGTTTCTCTGTTGCAAGTTGCTCTATAGTATTTTCTTTTACTTGCATCACCAATGATTTCAGTAATATTAAAGTTTTTACTTTTATCAATTACATTGCTGATATATTTTTTTAGGGATTTTTTAATCATATAGATGAGCTTTTTCATCATTATTTTTAGGAAAACTTCTTTTTTCTATATTTTGATTGCATGAATATAGGCATATTATTACTGCAGAAAGTAGTATTTTTATTTTAATTTTTTTATAAATTTTTTTCATTTTAAAATTATACTATAATATAAGTTAATATATGATAAACTAAATTTTTATATTAAACATTAAAATAAAATTTTTATGAAATTTCTTTTTCTATTTATTTTTTTTATATCCTCAAATATATATTGTGAATCAAATGAGCTACATCCAGTAATTGATACTGAGAATATTGAGCATATTTCTTATGATATTAATTTATTAGAATTTAAAGAATTAATAGAGTTAAGAAAAAAACTTAAAAATTACATAATATCATTTGAGTCGAAGAAATCTGAAAATATTTTAGATAAGGAATTATATGAAGCATTGATGAAATATGATGATGTTAGAGTTAAAATTATTGATGTTATAGATGATATTATTAGAGAATATAATGTTAGCAGTGATATTAAAAAAACATTATTAAGTTATAAGGAAACTTTTTCGATGCATGTTCGAGATAATAAGTTATTAGTTAAAAATTTAAATGATTATAAGTCTTATGACTTTCGCATGGGGGCTGTGTATTTATCTATGATGAGTGCATTCCATGATTCAGAAGAAAAAAAATTTTTTTATGAGCGATTGGTTTTTGATAAAAAAAATGAAAGTACAAGTATTGGAAAATATATTTTAAAATTAAATATAGCTCATGAAAAAGTAATTTTAATTA
>CAXNNI010000069.1:0-5108 GCA_964203715.1 Gammaproteobacteria bacterium | reverse complement strand
GCTTAATTTGATTGTGGTTATACTTTAAATCAATTATTCGAGCGGTAGATTTTTAATGTCTCGCATTAGATATCTGTTTATGTATTTATAAAATTCTGAAAACGGTGTACCAGGAATAATTATTTTAATAACCATATTTTTTTTATCTAAAATATATATGTTGGCGGTATGATTAACAGTATAGTTTTTTGTTTTATCTTTATTTAAGTAACTAAAATAAACATGGTATTGGTTTGCAACTTTTTCTATCTGCTCATTTGTTCCAGTTAAACCAATTATTCTTTCATCAAAGAAGGTTAAGTAGTTCTTTATTAAAACTGGAGTATCTCTCTCGGGATCTACTGTAATAAATATTGGATCGATATTTTTTGACAGTCCCTTAAGCTTTTTTAGTAGTTTTGTTATATCAGATAATGCTGTTGGGCATATATCTGGACAATTTAGAAATCCAAAAAAAACTACTTTAACATTAGGTGAAGATGATAGAGTGTATTTATTATTATTATAGTCTAATAATGTAAAATCTCCTCCCAGCTTAGCATTTATATTACTACTATAAACTGATAGAGAAAATATAATAAGTTTAAAATAATCTTCTATGTATTTGATTTTCATGAATATTAATAATTTATTTATAGTTCTGATTTTTAGGCTCAATTATCTTGCCAAACATTTTATTTTTTTAATAATTGAGTATTGACCTAAAATGATAATAGTACATAATACAATTTACAAGAATAATAAATAATTAGGTGAATGTTATGAATTTTAGAAAATCTATTGGTGCTGTAATTTGGATTTTAATATTTTTAGTTAACTCTATAGCAGTTGCCGATGAGACATGTCAGTCTCCTTATATGTCAAAAATTATTGGACAAGAGGACTATGTATATGTTTGGACATTAGGAGTTAAAGGTCTCGGTGATGAGCAAGATAAATTAGTTACAATAGACACTAATCCTAAATCAAAAACTTACTCAAAAGTTGTTAGTGTAGTCTCTGTTGGCGGAAGAAATGAAGCGCATCACTCTGGTTTAACTGATGATAGGCACTTTTTATGGGCTGGTGGACTTGACTCTAGTAAAATTTTTATATTTGATGTTCATACAAATCCAAGAAAACCAACACTCCATATGGTAATCAATGATTTTGTTAGCAAAACTGGTGGTATTGTTGGTCCACATACATTCTATGCGTTACCAGGAAGAATGATGGTCTCAGGTCTTTCAAACAATAAAGATAATGGGGGAAGAACAGGTTTAGCTGAATATAATAATAAAGGTGAATTTGTAGCCTCACATTGGCTACCAACTGATTCTGATTTAAGAGGAGCTGTAAAAACAGGAAAGATGGCTGATGGCTATGGCTATGATGTTCGTGTTAATGCAAGAAAAAATATGATGTTAACATCTTCTTTTACAGGTTGGTCAAACTACATGATGGATTTTGGTCAAATGTTGCAAGATTCTGAAGCTATGAAAAGATTTGGAAACACAATGGTCGTTTGGGATTTACACTCAAGAAAACCAAAAAAAATTATAGATGTTAATGGAGCTCCTCTTGAAATTAGATGCGCTTGGGGTGAAAAAAATAACTATTGTTTTACAACAACAGCGCTAACATCAAAAATATGGTTAATATACGAAGATAAAAATGGAGAGTGGCAAGGTAAAGCTGTAGCAGATATTGGTGATCCTTCAAAAGTTCCTCTACCTGTTGATATTTCAATAACATCTGATGATAAAGGACTATGGGTTGATACATTTATGGACGGAAAAGCCAGATATTTTGATATATCAAATCCACATAAACCTGTACAAAAATTTGAAGAAAAAATTGGTTCTCAGGTTAATATGGTCTCACAGAGTTGGGATGGCAAAAGAACATATTTTTCTACATCTCTTTTAGGAAATTGGGATAAAACAGGAAAAGATGATGAGCAATGGGTCAAAATGTATTCTTGGGATGAAAGTAAATTAAAATTAACACATAAGTGGACTGTAGATTTTTATAAAGAGAAATTAGGTAGAGCTCATCAAATGGCATTTGGTGCATATGCTTTATACTCAAGTCAATCACAAGAAAAAATTGATGTAACTATGCTTGATAAATAATTTTAAATAAATTTTTAAAAAAATGTATTAAGATAAAGGCTAACAATTTTTAGCCTTTTTTTTTGGAAATTATGAATAAATTTATATTAATAATCTTAGTTTATTTTTCAAATTCAGCTTGCGCAGAATATATTGCAGATAACGTAAAAAATGAAAGTACTAAATATGCAATAGGATGGAAAGATAATATAGGTTATTCTTTACCAAAACCTGGATCTTATAAGCTCTATAATATAAGAAAATCTGAGGATGGTAATATTTTAAATGATAAAGGAAATCCTACTACTTTACATAAGCTAATGAATAATAAGATTACCTTATTAAGCTTTATTTATAGTAATTGTACTGATACCAATGGGTGCCCACTTGCAACTTCAATTTTTTATAAAATTAGAGATAAGTTCAAAAATGAAAAAAAATTAAAAGATAAAGTTAAAATGATAAGTCTTAGCCTAGATCCAGTTTATGACACACCTAAGGTTATGTCGTTATATGGAAAAAATTTTAATAATTCAGGATTAAGTTGGGAATTTGTAACAACACGTTCTTTAAAAGAACTAGAGCCAATTTTAAAAAGCTATGATCAGCCTGTTATAAGAAAATACCATGCTGATGGTTCATACAATGGAGTTGAATCACATTTATTAAGGGTTTATCTGATAGATAATAAAAAACTTGTAAGAAACATATACAGTGTTGATTTTTTACATGCTGACTTATTGATAAATGATTTAAAAAGCTTATTATTGTTAAATGAATAAGAAAATTGCAAACCATTTTAAATTGAAAATATTATTTTTTTTTATAATTTTAATAGTTTTTAGTAATATTTTCTCTG
Source organism: Gammaproteobacteria bacterium (assembly GCA_964203715.1). GTDB lineage: Bacteria > Pseudomonadota > Gammaproteobacteria > Poriferisulfidales. The sequence goes on along the minus strand of CAXNNI010000069.1, from coordinate 2,156 downwards.
CTAACAATGAAATAAATTACACTGAACCAGGAGATAATAAAAAAGGTTACGAATCAAAAAATTATAAAACAAATTCAATGAGCCTAATAAATAGGGTTGGTAAAAAAAGTGATTTAATAAAGTATGTATCAATTAAGCAATTGGGTTTGCCTCAAGTACCGCAACCTAAAAATAATATAATAACGAATGAAAAAATATTATTAGGTAAAAAATTATTTTTTGATAGAAGATTATCTATAAATAATACTATGTCATGTGCTATGTGTCATATACCTGAGCAAGGGTTTACAAATAATGAAATAAAAACTGCAATAGGTATTGAAGGAAGGTCAAATCTTAGAAATGCTCCAACATTATTTAATGTAGCCTTTAACAAATTTTTTTTTCATGATGCTAGAGAGTTTTCGTTAGAAAATCAAGTTTGGCAGCCAATTTTGGAACATACAGAAATGGGCATGCCGTCATTTGGTTTTACTTTAAAAAAATTAAACTCAATTTCAGAATATAAAAAAATGTTCAATGATGCTTTTCCTGGAGAAGGCATGACTGTAGAAAATCTTGGAAAAGCTATTGCTAGTTACGAAAGAGTGTTAATATCTGGAAATTCAAATTTTGATAAATGGTATTATGGTGGTGATAAAAATGCTATTAGCAAAGATGCAAAAAAAGGATTTGACGTATTTTCTGGAAAAGGAAATTGCGCCTCGTGTCATACCATTGGTAGAAATGATGCACTTTTTCTAGACAATAAATTGCATAATACAGGCATTGGCTATAAAGAATCTATGGGTTCTGTACCTGATAAAAAAACAAAAGTTCAGATATCTCCAGGTGAATACATTAATATAGATAATGAGATTGTTAAAAGCGTTAATCAGCAAAAAAAATTAAATGATTTAGGGTTATACAGAATCACAGAAAATCCAGACCATAGATGGCTATTTAAAACTCCTACTTTAAGAAACATTTCTTTGACAGCTCCATACATGCACAATGGTGTATTTAATACTCTTGAGGAAGTTATTGATTTTTATGATAAAGGAGGTATTAAAAATGAACTGCTCAGTCCAATTATAAAAGAATTAAATTTATCTATTGATGAAAAAAATAATTTAAAAGTTTTTTTAGAAACATTAACAGGTGACAATTTTGCAAAATTAGTTGCAGATGCACTTTCTGAACAAATAGGAGATATAACTGCTGATGACACTAGTTGGGTTAATAAGAACGATATGGATTACATCAAATAATATCAATGAAGATTTTAAAATATAAAATTTTTTTACTGTTACCTTTTATCATTATGTCTTGTTCTAATGCGAATAACAATACAACTAATAGTACTAATTTAAAAAGTAATAGTAAATTAATATTAATGAATAAATATGTTGGTGATAGTACAGCTGAATTTAATCTAAAAACTTTAAATAATAATTATTTAAATTCAAAAGATTTTTTAGGTTCTTATGTATTAGTAAATTTTTGGGCAACTTGGTGTAAGCCATGTGTAAAAGAAATGCCTTCGTTAAATAAATTAAATAGTATTTTTAAAGATAAAAAAAATTTTAAAATAATTGCTATTAATATCGGGCAGAGCAAAAAAGATGTTGATATGTTTATTAAAAATACTTCGAAAATTGATTTTACTATTCTTTTAGATCCAGATTTAGATTTATCGAGCTGGAATGTCAAAGCAATACCGACAACATTTTTAGTTAATAGCAAAGGTAAAATTATATATTATGTTGAAGGGGAAAAAAACTGGAATAGTCCAGCATTTGTTAACTTCTTTGAATCTGTAATTAAAGATTAAAGTTATCTATATTTACAGGATTTTCGTAGTGACGGCATATTTCTGGGTATTATTTATATATAATTCCATCAAGGAGCAGTTATAAGACATGCCGGAATAGTATCTTTGATCCTCTCCAGAATTCTATCTGGTAATATCTTTTTTTAACTCCAAATTTTGACTTACCATTTTTACAAAGCATTCTTTCGCCCACTTTGCATCCTCATAATTAACTGCTTCTTCATTATATTGCAGAGAATAATTCAAGTAACCATTATTTGTATATCTACTATTCTGATGTGGTTGGGTCTATAATTTTTGTTATAGCATTAATTTTATTAGCTGGAAATCCACCTTTTTTAGC
>CAXNNI010000068.1:0-5142 GCA_964203715.1 Gammaproteobacteria bacterium | reverse complement strand
ATTAATCTGTGGTAACCCATGAAATGAAAATACCAATTTTTTTGACTTTTTTATACGCCCCCATGAGTCATTTATTTTACTTGCGCACGCCGATATATAATTTAAATTATCATGATACGTAGATAAAAATCGTATATCTGGAACATTTCTCCAAGTTTTTAATTCATCAGATACTTTGTCAAAAATTGAAGCAGTAGTTGCAGCTGAGTACTGAGGAAACATTGGAATTATAGCAAGTTTATTAATATTATTTTTCCTAAACTCTTCTAATGCATTTTTTATAGAAGGATTACCATATCTCATTGCTAAGCTAATAATAATATTTTCTTTATTTAAAATATTTTTCGATTTTTTAATTTTATTAATGATTTTTTTAGAAATTACTAATAGCGGAGAGCCCTCTTCTTCCCATATTTTTTTATATAAATTACTACTTTTTTTTTGGCCTAATGTTTAAAACTATTATATTTAAAATTAACCACCAAATTAATCTTGGTATTTCAACTATTCTAGGATCACTTAAAAACTCTGCTAAATATGTTCTTACTGCTTTTTTAGTAGGCTCATCAGGTGTTCCTAGGTTAACCAAAAGAATACCTATCTTTCTTTGATCACCATGAAAATAATATTCGCTTGATTTATATGTCATATTTAAACTTATTATAAAACAAAGACCTGCGTTTAGAAAATAAAATATATTTTTATTTAGAATCTATTTCTTAAAGGGCTTGTTCTCGGAAAATGTTGTTTTAAAAACTCTACTTGATCGCATAAAATAACTTTGCCTTGAAGAAAAATATATTCAGCATGAGTTGGAACAAAAGGAATTGCAAGTAATTGCATGTTTGCCTGTTCAGGAGTTCTTCCAGCTTTAGCATTATTACAACCTTTACAAGCTGACACTACATTGACCCACAAATCTTTTCCTCCTTGGTATAAAGGCGTTACATGATCTCTCGATAAATTATCAGGACTAAATTTTAAACCACAATATAAACATAAATAATTATCTCTTTTGAAAAGAGTTTTATTATTTAATGGAGGTGCATATTTATATATTAGCGCTTTATTATTACCATATGTAGAAATTATTGAGTTAACAGCTACCTTGCTTATTTTGTTTGTTCTTGCGTTAGTACCTCCGTGAATAGTCATAATATTACTTCCACATGTATATGCTATTTGATCATTCGAATATAACCTAACAGCATCATGATAAGTTACCCACTCTAATGGCATGCCTGATATATCTGTCCTTAAAATCTGCTGATTTAAATTAACCAATTTTAACCCCTTAAATTTAAGTATAAAATAAGAGCTATTTACAAGATAAATAAATACACTACTAACATTACAAAAAAATTAAACAAAAATAAATAACTTTGACAAAAAAGATGAAAATGTACATAGCTAAAATAGCAATTATTAAACCATTATATAATCTTTTTGACTATGATATTACCGATAAATATAACTATATAGAACCTGGATGCAGAGTTCTAGTCGAATTTAGAAAAAAAATAGTAGTTGGATTTGTTATAAGCTTATCTTTTTCTGAAAAACCATTAAATTATAAATTAAAATCAATAATTGAGTTAATTGATAAACAACCAATTTTAGATAATGAAACATTAAATTTAATAAAATGGGTGGCAAACTATTACCATGCTCCTCTAGGTCAAGTTATTGGAATAGGAACGCCTTTATATATTAGGCAAGGCAAAAAACTACTAGAGGAAATTTCTGAAAATAAAAAAATTCAAATTATTGAAAAAAAAAAAATAAAACTTACTGAAGAACAAAATAATGCTGTTAATATTATTAAAGAATCTTTAGATAATTATAAATGCTATGTTTTAGATGGAGTTACAGGAAGCGGGAAAACTGAGGTCTATAAAAAAATACAATATCTAGTTTATACAAAAGGATTACAAACTTTAATTATTGTGCCTGAAAAAAATCTAATCCCAGAATTATTAAGATATTTTAATTCTGAAAAAATAAGAGCTATAGAATATCACTCTTCGCTTACCCCTAAACAAAAATTCATAAATTGGGACTTAATACAAAAATTAAAAATTGATATTATAATTGGTACAAGATCTTCCGTATTTTTACAAATTCCAAAGCTTGGTCTAATAATAGTAGATGAAGAACACGATTTATCTTTTAAAAACAGCTCTGACGTAAAATATAATGCAAGAGATATTAGCATATTCAGGGCTAAGAAAAAAAATATACCGATTATTCTAGGAAGTGCTACTCCTTCTTCTGAAACAACTTTAAATATTCTTAAAAAAAAATATTTTCATATAAAAATGAGAAGTAGAGTTAATAAACAAAAACTTCCATTGCTCAAGATTATTAATATGTCAAATAAAAAAAATGAAATTATTTCAAATGAAGTTATTAAAGAAATAAAAAACCAAATTGAAAAAAAAGAACAAACATTAATTTTTCTTAATCGAAGAGGATATTCTCCTATAATATTTTGTAAAGATTGTATGTGGATTCCAAAAAGTAATATTTGTAATTTAAATATGACATATCACAAAAACAGTAATTTATTAATGTGTCATTACAGTGGTGAAAGTATAAAATTTCAAAATAAATGTCACTCTTGTAATTCTACAAATATAGCTTTTATAGGAGAGGGTACTGAAAAAATTGAAGAGTTGATCAAAAGCAATTTTATTAATGCTAAGATAATTAGGATTGATTCAGATAATATGAAAAAAAAAGGTAAACTTGAAGAAGTTTTTTCTGAAATAAAAAATAATAAATACGATATAATAATTGGCACTCAAATGTTATCAAAAGGTCATAATTTTCCAAATATAACATTAGTTGTAATAATGAATATTGATCAAAATTTATTTAGTCCAAGATTAAAATCTATAGAACAGCTAGCACAACAGCTTATTCAAGTTTCTGGAAGATCTGGTAGAGGGAATACGCCTGGAAAAGTAATAATGCAAACTGCATTTCCGAATAATGAAGATTTAAATTTTCTAATTAAGTATGGATATGAAAAGTGGCTAAGCAATTTATTAATATTAAGAAATAATTTAAGCTTACCACCATTTAAAAACTGGGGAATATTTGAAGCAAAATCAAAAAAAAAAAATGATGCAAAAATATTTCTAGAAAAAATAAGAAATGTGTTATGTAAAAATCTAGAATTGAAAATATTTGGCCCAATACCTATAATGATGCAGAAAAAAGAAAATTTATATCAATATAATCTTGTAATACAATCTAAATATAAATCTAGATTAAATTTTGCTTTCAAAGATTGTATTCGCAACATAAAGGATATAACCTATTCAAATAAAATAAAATGGTCTATTGATATAGATCCTATTGACTACGATTGAGTACTTTTGTGAAAAATATTATTCAAAATTTAATAAAAAAATCACTGGAAAAAACTTATGCAGCTGATAAAACTATAATTAATAGTATAGAAATAAGTATATGCAAAAATAAAAAGTTTGGAGATTTTTCTAGTAATATTGCGATGAAACTCTCATCTAAATATGGAGAAAATCCTAGAATTTTTGCAGAAAAAATTGTAAGTAAAATTGAAAAAAATAGTAATATTTTAAAAATCGAAATAGCTAATCCTGGTTTTATAAATTTTTATATTTCAAAAGATACCCAGTATGCTGTAATTGAAAAAATTTTAAAAGAAAAAAATCTTTTCGGAAAAAATAATAGTGGAGAAAGTTCAAAAATTTTAATTGAATTTATTTCTGCCAACCCAACAGGACCATTGCACGTTGGTCATGGTAGAGGAGCTGCGTTTGGAGACGTCATATCGAATTTACTTAATGAAAATGGGTACGACGTAGTAAAAGAATATTATGTTAATGACGCTGGAAAACAAGTGGATATATTAACTATTTCTGTTTTACAAAGATACCATGAGTTAGTAGATAAAAATTTCGAATTTTCTTATGATGAATTATACCAAGGTGACTATATTTGGGATATAGCTGCTGAAATACATAGAAATTATAAGTTAGAATTTTATATCAATAATTTAAAAAATAATTATGATGAATTTATAGATAAATATATTGATAACGTAAAAAATATTTTATCTTTAAAAAAATTTAATCATATTAAAACTATTTCTGTTGATCTTATACTTAAAGATATTAAGAAAACTTTAAATAATACTGGCATTAACTTTGATTCATGGTTTTTTGAATCATCATTATTAAAAAATGATAATTTAAGCAATATTATTAACTATTTAAAAGAAAATAATTTTACTTATAAAAAAGATAAAGCACTATGGTTTAGATCAGAAGATCTTGGAGATGAGAAAGATAGGGTTCTTATTAAAGAAAATAATGACCATACGTACCTTGCTACTGATATTGCATATCATCATAATAAAATTCATAGAAATTTTGAGAAAATAATAAATATTTGGGGAGCAGACCATCATGGATATATTCCAAGAATACAGAATGCATTTGATATTTTTGCACGAGGTAAATCTAAATTAATTATTTTATTAGTTCAATTTGCTAATCTTTTTAGAGGTGATGAAAAAATCTCTATGTCAACAAGATCAGGGGAATTTATTACACTTGATCACCTACTAAAAGAAGTTGGCAAAGATGCTACCAGATTCTTCTATCTTACTAGAAAATCTGATCAACATATGGATTTCGATATAGAATTAGCAAAATCAAACAATAATAATAATCCTGTTTTTTATATTCAATACGCACATGCAAGAATATGTGGCATATTTAAATTACTAGAGGAAAAAAGAATTAAATTCAATCATAATAAAGAATTTCTTAGACTACTAATTGAAGCAGAAGAATTGAGTATTATTAAAAAGCTATCACTCTATCCAGATATTATTACCATCTCTGCAAAAAAATATGAACCACATTTACTGGCTAATTACATGAGGGAGCTTTCGCAAGAAATACATGCATACTATAATAAATTTCAAATAATAATTGATGAAGATAATTTAAGAAATTCAAGGTTATCACTAATGCAAGCAAGCAAATATGTTCTACAAAATAGTAGTAGAATTGTCGGTATTAATATGCCAGAAAAAATGTAATTAAAAAAATTTAAATACTATGAAAAAAAAAATAATAAAAAATA
>CAXNNI010000067.1:0-5167 GCA_964203715.1 Gammaproteobacteria bacterium | reverse complement strand
AAGATGGGATAATATTGTTGATAATTACATTAACGCAAAAACAATTTTTGGATATACTTATATTGACCAAGAAACAGGTGCAGATTCTGCACTACCTTACGAGTATTACAAGAACAATCCAAAAATAAATCTTCGTTCTATTGGCTTTCGAGAAGTTAAGGCATTAAGATTATCTTCATCCTTAAATTATAATTTAGGTAAAGGAAAGGAATTAACTTTTACTCCGTATATTAGAAATAACGAAATGGATCTCCTAGGTTCTTACAATTTACCAGGAGATGCACGAATTGAGGAAACAAATGTTTTTTCCATTGGTTTAATGTCAAAGTATCGAAAAAATTTTAAAGATGAAATGCAATCGAAGCTTATTGCCGGATTAGATATTGATTACAGTCCAAGTAGCCGTAAAGAATATAATATTACATCTCAAACATCGGGTTCAAACTTATATAAAAATTACTATAATTATACAATTGATAAAAAAATTTATGACTACGATGTTGATTACAAAAATATAGCTCCTTACATACATTATGAATTTTCCCCAAGCGATCGACTTAGATTTACATTAGGCGGACGCTATGACATATCATATTTTGAAATGAAAAATAATTTATCTGAAGGCTATATTGCAAATAATTTAAATACTTATTACTATTATCAAATACCTGACAGCCCGGCATCCTTTAAAAAATTTACTCCAAAAATCGGAGTTACTTTTCAGCTTTCATTGAATAGTCATTTATTTTTTTCTTACAAAGAAGGTTTTAGAACACCTACTGAAAGCCAAATTTTTCGCGGCGGCAGAGAAAACACAATAATTAAAGCTCTTAATTTATCTAATGCAGCTGTGAAATTAAAAGCTATAGAAGCAAATGAAGTCGAGTTAGGCATTAGAGGTAGAGAATATGACTGGGATTATGAATTTGTAACTTATTATTTAAGAAAAAAAAATGACCTACTAACTCAAACAGATATTAATACTGGCGCTTCTCTTTTTACAAATAACGGAGAAACACTTCATCGAGGTCTAGAGTTTAGTATTGAACGCGAGCTGATGAGTAATTTTAAAATTAATTTATCAGGTGTATATGCTAAACATGAATATGAAAGATGGGCTTCAACAAGCGATTATTCAGGCAATGAAATCGCTCAAGCACCAAGATTTTTAGGTAATTTGCGATTTTTATATCAGCCAAAAGAAAATACTCAGTTTCAGTTAGAAATAGTAAAAGTTGGCTCATACTACCTTGACAACAGTAATAATTATGGTCAGTACAAAGGTCATAATGTAATCAATTTAAGGTTAGAACATAGATTTTTTAATAAAATAAACGGAACTTTAAAGATCACTAACTTAACTGACAAGCGCTATGCTGATAGTGCATCTGCAAATTCAAATGGCGCCTTATATTCACCTGGACTTCCAATAACAATTTATCTTGGACTGGAAACATCATTCTAATAATTATGTGTTAAAATAATTATATGCTTAAAATAGTTATTATATTTGCTCTAATGCTTTTCACTTGCTTCAGCTTTTCTAAGGAAAATAATCACGATCACTCAATCGCGACATCTTTTACAATTGATAAAAAAGGTTATTTGTGGCGAACCTATGAAAAGAATGGATTTTTGATAGTGGACTATTCTAAAAACTTTGGAATAAATTTTAGCGATCCTGTTAGTGTTAATACTATATTTCAAAAAATCGGCACTACCGGTGATGCAAGACCAAAAATAGTCACAAATAGCAAAGGAAACATTTTTCTAACATGGACAGAAAATCTTAAAAAACCATATACTGGATACATATGGTTTTCATCATCAATAAATAGAGGAAAAAGTTTTTCAAAACCTTTTATTATCCATAAAGATAAAAATGAAATTACCCATCGTTTTGACTCTCTTTTAATTGATAAAAATGACCACATTTTTGTAGCTTGGATAGATAAAAGAGACATGATGCTTGCAAAAAAAGCTAACAAAAACTATTTTGGTGCCTCCATATATTTTTCCCAATCTAAAGATAATGGACTTTCATTTAGTACTGAAAAAAAAGTTACTGACAATAGCTGCGAATGCTGCAGAATTTCTTTTACTGAATTAAAAAATAATAAACTAGTATTATTATGGAGACACGTTTATCCTGGCAATATAAGAGATCACGCCATATCTTTTATAGATAACAATTCAATTACACAATCAAAACAGGTTACATTCTCAAACTGGAAGGTAGATGCTTGTCCACATCAAGGACCCGCATTAATTAGTGATAATGATGAAAATCTACATATTAGCTGGTTTGATGGTGGAAAAAATCTTGGTCTATACTACCAAAAATTAAATAGCAAAGGCGATGCCTTATTAAGTCCAATTAAAATTGGCAATTATTTGTCTATCTCAGATCACAGTACTTTGATATCAGTTAATAAATATTTATATATTGCTTGGCGTGAAATTAATCAAGAATCACAAAAAATAAATGTAATGATTTCAAATGATAATGGGACAACATGGGATCAACCAAAAATATTATATGTAGACCAAAATACTATTGATCATCCTAGTTTAGTTAATTTTAATAATAATGTTTATGTTGGATTTAATACTAGATATAATGGCTTTAAGTTATTTAAGTTAAAGTAATGAAATTTCTTATAAAAATTTTACTCTTATTATCCATAACCTTAAGTAGTCAAGGCTTAGAAAAAGATATTTTTGATGATAAAACTCTTGATGAAATAAAAATTCAACTAGTTAATAAACCATTTATACTGACTTTTTGGAGTAAAGAATGCGTATATTGTAATAGTAATTTTAAAAGAATCCTCTTAGCCAAAATTAAAAATCAAAAAATACCTAAATATGCAGTATGTATTGATTGCCTTAATGGCTTTGATAATTTTGCTAGCAGCATTAAAGAACACAAAATAGATAGTTTCAAAAATTATCTCATGACATCAACAAATAAAGAAAATATTATGTTTAGGATTGACTCAAAATGGGGAGGAGAAACTCCAAGAACATATTTATTTGATGCTAAACATTCAATTAAGTCGTTTTCCGGTTTAATTAGTAAAAAAGAGCTAAAAGAATGGCTTGAAAATATTAGTAAAAATTAAACTTAGTTATAAATAAAAGATATTTAAACAAAAATTCTTTCAAATTTTAACTCTTCTCATAATTTATTAAATGTTGTAATATAATGATATGAGAGAAAGTATTTATAAGTCTAATAAAAAAACTACTCTTCCTTTTTTTTTGTCGAATATGGCAATAAATATTTGTTTATCAAGATCAACCCTATACATATATAAAGTATTATTTAATAAAGAGAACTATGAAAAAAAATAATCAATATACCGATATAGAAACCAATATTGTGCAAAGCAAAGTTGATAAAGAATTTCATGATGCATCAGCTCTTTTTCAAGATAAAATTCCTGCTATCAGTATGTTTGGAAGTGCTAGAACAAGTAAATCAGATAAGTATTATTTATTGGCAGAAGAGATTGCTTTAGCGTTGTCAAATAATGGTTTTAATATATTTTCTGGGGGTGGTTCAGGTATCATGGAGGCATCAAACAAAGGGGCTTTCCAAGGTAAATCAGCAAGTGTCGGACTCAATATTTCTCTACCAGAAGAACAAAAACCCAATAAATATCAAGATTTAGGTTTTAACTTTAATTATTTTTTTACAAGAAAAATAATGTTTATTAAATATGCGTCTGCGTTTATTGTATTCCCCGGAGGTTATGGCACTTTAGACGAATTGTTTCAAGTTTTAACACTTATGCAAACAAAGAAGATTAATCAAGTTCCAGTAATTTTAGTTGGCTCAGATTTTTGGTCTGAATTACTTGATTGGGTAAAAAAAACTTTAATTAAAAAAAAAACCATTCATAAAAAAGATTTGGATTTAATTTTAGTTATGGATCACTCAGAAAAAATTATTAAATATGTAATAAATTTTTATCAATGCGACGGAAATAATTTCTGTATTCAACAAAGACTTCCTTAATTTAAGAATTTATATAATTAAAATAATTATTATTATCTCTAGTTACAGTTTTCTAAATACTAATATATTACTTTAAAAATCTTTTTTCATATTTCTTATTAATACTTTTTATATTAAATATAGTAAAAAAATCTGCTGTTTTAAAATATGGATCGTGCGCTGGTTGACCACATATTTCTGCCCCTAAGCGCAAATATCCTTTAAAAAGTGGCGGAAGTTGCACCTTCTCATCAATAATTTTTTTGCTAAAGTTAAATGGTTTTTTAGGTTTTACATTATAGTTATAATTAATTTTATTTTGCCTAATTAAATAATTGTAAACGCTAGATGCATACTCACCCCCATCTAAAAGAGAAATACTTGAACAACCTATAATTTTTTGATAATTATTCGCTATCATAAATTTACCCAATTCGCTCCATAAGCAAGCTATAACACCAGCGTTTCTATAATTTTTATGTACACATGCTCTACCAAGTTCTACAACATTTAGATCGTGTAAAGAAGCATCTATAAAAAATTCAGACTCTGTATAAAAAGAACCAATCTTATTTTTATTTTCAGACGTTAAAACCCTATATGTACCAACAATTTTTCTTGTATATGAATCTTTTATCATTAAATGATGACAATACTCATCAAATTTATCTTTATCAATTCTTCCTGGAATATTAGCAGACATTTCCTTCGCAAAAACTTCATACCTTAATTTTTGAGCCTCATTAACATCTTTATTCGTCTTTGCCCAATATGCATAAAATTTTGGAGTAATAAGATTTTTTTGAGAAAAAAAAGACCTTGTTTTATTAAAAAATAAATGAGCTTTTGAAAAGCTATGCATGTAAGTGAATATTTCTCGCATATGTTATTTTATGAAGAAAATTTTTAAATTAACGGTACTATACATGTAAAAAATTACAAAAATATTTCTTTTTTAATAAATTTTTGTTACATAATTTTTTAAAAAAACATATATAATATTTTATATGAACTATATTAAATTATTTTTTGTATTTCTTCACGTACTTCTCGGATGCTCTTTATCAATTTTTTTTTTTATAATAAGTTCAAATTTAAAAAAAAATATAATAAAAAAATGGTCAAATATTCTTTTAAAAATTTTAAAAATAAAAATTAAAAATA
>CAXNNI010000066.1:0-5179 GCA_964203715.1 Gammaproteobacteria bacterium | reverse complement strand
CCATTCATTGTTATATAAATTCCATTTTTTAAAATTGACACAGCGGCAAAAGCAAAACCTGTATTAAAAACAGCATCTGTTTTTTTAAATTTTGCTGGTTGCATAGCACCTGTAAGAACTATAGTTTTATTTTTAATACCATCAAGATATTTTGCAGTGTCAATCATAGTATCTGTGCCATGAGTTATTATTATTTTATCATTTTCACACTCTAATACCGATTTTTTAATTATTTCTTTTTCTTTTTCAGTTATATCAAGACTATCTTTTTTAATAATAGACTTTATTTCATAGTCTGCGGTTATATTTCCTTCATCTAATATTGAAAAAACACATGGATCGCCAATAGTGTATTCACTGTTAGCATCAAAATATATTTTATCAAACGTACCACCAGTTGTAAGAATAGTTATTTTCATTACAGCGCTCCATTATTATGATATTATTTAGAGAATGATAATTCTTCATAAAAATAAGAAATAAGCAAATTTATTTTTTTATTACTAAATAGTGTCTAAAAAATGAGAAAAAAAGCAAGACAATTTGATCAGTTAAGAGATATTAAAATAACTAAAAATTATGTTTCTTATCCAGAAGGTTCTGTTTTAGTTGAGTTTGGGGATACTAAAGTAATATGTAATGCGACAGTTGAAAATAATATTCCCAGATTTCTTAAAGGAAAGAATATGGGCTGGGTTACTGCAGAGTATGGAATGTTACCAAGATCTACAAACGAAAGAATGCAAAGAGAGGCAAAAAATAGACAAAGCGGAAGAACTATGGAAATTCAGAGATTAATTGGAAGGTCTTTAAGATCTTCAGTTAAACTTGATAAGTTGGGCGATAGATCTATTACTATCGATTGTGACGTAATTCAAGCAGATGGAGGAACTAGAACAGCTTCAATCACAGGAGGTTTTGTTGCGCTTTATTTGGCTTTAAGAGCAGAAGATAATAATAATTTTAATTCAGTTGATGCATTTAAAACCTTTATAGCTTCAGTTTCTGTGGGAAAAGTAAATGGTGAAATATTATTAGACCTTGATTATGAAGAAGATTCTAATGCAGAGACAGACATGAATTTTATCATGAATGATCAAGGAAATTTTATAGAGATCCAAGGAACAGCTGAAGAAGGAGTTTTTTCACAAGAAGAGCTAAATAAAATGATAATTTTAGCTTCGCAAGGAATAAAATCAATTATAGAAATTCAAAAAAAAATATTAAATAATTTATGACCAAAAAAATTGTTTTAGCTTCCAATAATTCTCATAAAATAAAAGAATTTAAAAATATATTGATGGATGTAGATGTGGAATTAATTCCACAACGTCAACTTGATATTAAAGAAATAGATGAAACAGGTTTGTCTTTTGTTGAAAATGCTATATTAAAAGCTAGAAATGCTTCTAAATTATCTGGATTACCAGCAATATCTGATGACTCTGGAATTGAAGTTGATATTTTGTCGGGAAGACCAGGAATTTACTCTGCTAGATTTGCAGGAAAAGAGTGTAATGATAAGTTGAATAATAATTTTTTATTAGAAGAATTAAATAATATTCCGATAGAGAAGAGAAAAGCTAGATATCAATGTGTAATAGTATATATGCTTAGATATGATCATCCTTCACCAAAAATATTCAGTTCTTCTTGGGATGGAGTTATTAGCCATAAAGAATCAGGAAATAACGGATTCGGCTATGATTCTTTGTTTTTTCTTCCTGAGCTCAATTGTACCGCGGCTGAACTAACTGAAGGACAGAAAAATTCCATTAGTCATCGCGGCAAGGCTTTGGGTCTTTTTAAAAAAGACCTTATGTTCTTGTTATAAAACTAATTTATAAAAAACATAAAAATTTTAAAGCCCATTTTATTAATTTTTTTCTTGATTTTTCTTGATTTTTCTTGATTTTTCTTATTTTTTCTTATTTTTTCTTATTTTTTAGCCTAAAATTTTATTTTACTCACAGATTATTTTTTTGTTAAATTTTTTTTTATTTTTTTTTGTAAATTATATTTACTTAAAAAACAATTTATTTATCTAATAAAATCAATACTTTATTTTGTTCAAAAAATGACCAATTTGATATTAATTAAATTATGTATGATTATTTAAGATAAAACTTATTGTTTTACACAGAGTTATCCACAATTTTTGTGGATATAAAGAAATAACTTAAAAAAACAATAGTTTATATAAGTAACTAAAATTTTCTTATAAATAACTCCTCTAAACTCATAAATTTTTTGCTAATCACATTAGAAATATAAAGAATATTGCTTGTAGCCATAGCTTTCTTTAGGTATTATCCATCCTTAATCTATTAAAATAAGATATTATGAAAAAGAGTATTCATCCAGTTTATAACAATATAGAAGTTATATGTAGCTGTGGAAATAAATTTTTTACCAGATCTACGTATAAAGCATCTGTATTACACGTCGACGTTTGTTCTCTATGTCATCCATTTTATACTGGAAAACAGAAAATACTTGATACAGCTGGTCAAGTTGATAAGTATAATAAAAGATATTCTAGAGTTTAGATTTTACAAAGTATTATATTTCCAATTTTTTTATGTAATACTAACATAATGGATAGACGTTCATTTTTAAAAGCATCCACACTATTCTCAATTTCTGGACTGATTTCTTCATGTGCTACGAACCCAGTTACAGGTGAGCAAGATCTTATTTTGTTATCTGAAGACGAAGAGTCTGAATTAGGAAGAAATGCTCATAAAAATATAATGAAAAGTTATACTGAGTTTAATAATCCAGAATTGTTAAAATATATTTCGGAAATTGGCGAGAAATTAGCAGAAGTTAGTCATAGAAATCAATTAGTTTATCATTTTACTTTGTTAGATTCTCCTCAAGTAAATGCATTTGCCATACCGGGAGGGTATGTTTATTTGACTAGGGGCATGTTGGCTTATCTTGGTAGTGAAGCTGAACTCTCTGGAGTTATTGGACATGAACTTGGCCATATAACTGCAAGACACGGAGTAAAGCAATACTCAAAAAATCAGATTACAAGTATTTTGCAAACTGTATTTGGGATATTGGTTGGTAACCGTCAATTGGCAAATTTAAGCCAACTAGCTTCTGTTGCAATTTTAAGAGGATTTGGCAGAGAAGCAGAACTAGAAGCAGATAGAATTGGTGCAGACTATCTTGCTAAACTTGGCTATGACCCTGAGTCTTTAAAAAACGTCATTGGTGTTCTTAAAAACCAGGAAGAATTTGATAAAATTTTGGCAAAAGAAGAAAATAGAGAGCCTTATGCTTACCATGGAGTCTTTTCCACACATCCTGATAATGATAAAAGACTTCAAGAAGTCATCAAAGCAGCACAAAAAAATATAAACCCTAAAAAATTATCAGATAATGTGGAAAAGTATTTAAATAAAATTTCGGGCATTCCATTTGGCCCAGGAGAAGGACAAGGATCTTCAATAGGCTCAAGTTTTTATCATACTCAATTAGATTTTACTTTGAAATTTCCGGAAGAATGGAAAATTGAAAATTTACCTTCTTCTGTTTTAGCAACATCTAGAGATAAAGAAACTTTAATAGAACTAAGTATGAGAGATTTGAATCGAAAGATAACTGCAGAAGAATTAATAGAGAGACTTTATGGTAAAAAATATGAAAATGGAATAAATATAAATATAAATGAATATAAAGGGTATGCTGCAACTATAGAGATAGATACAAGTTTTGGGAAAGGACATAAGTGTAGAGTTGGAATCTTATACAAAAATAATAAAGAAGCTTTTCAAATTATAGCAACAACGAAAGACGAAAATAATTATAACAAGTACCTAGGTTTATTTGATGAAACAATAAAAAGTTTAAGAAAATTAAAACTTCAGGAGTATAAATTAGGAGAACCTAGAAGAATAACATTACATAAAGTGAAATTGGGTGAAACCTTTAACAGTTTAGCTAAAAATAGTGTTTTTAACACTCATGCAGAAAATAGACTTAGGGTGCTGAATAATATGTTTCCTTCTGGAGAACCAAAAATAGACAGTTATATAAAGTTAGTAACTTAAATATGAATCTAATAGAAAATCTATCTAAAATAATATTATTTATTTTTTTCATTATTTTGAATAATGTTTATGCAGATGATATTTTAAAAAACAAAAATGAAAGTTTTTTAAAAGTGGATGAAGCTTTCCAAATATCTTTAAAAAAAAAATCTGATAATTTATTTATAGTTAATTTTGACATTGCAAAAGGATATTATCTATATAAAGATAAGATAAAGTTTTTTATAAATAATTCAGAATTATCGGAAATAAAACTTCCTACTCCACGTGTTAAAGATGATGATTTTTTTGGCAAGAGTAAAATATATGATAATAGCTTTGCTGTCGAAATAAATAAAAAAGAAAAAATTAACACTTTCCTTGTTCAATATCAAGGTTGTGCCGAAAGAGGTTTATGTTACCCGCCAATTAAAAAAGAACTATATTTATTAAAAAAAATTGAAAATGATGGCACTAATTTTAAAAAAAAATCTGAGTCTGAAAAAATATATAATAAATTATTAGGAAATAGTATATTTTTAAATATTATTTTATTTCTAGGCTTTGGACTCCTTCTTTCTTTTACGCCCTGTGTACTGCCAATGATTCCAATACTTTCTGGAATAATATTGAGATCAAATCCAAGTAGTTCTCTTAAGTCTTTTCTTCTATCTCTTTATTATGTTTTAGGTCTTTGTACATTGTATTTTATTGTTGGTTTAATTATTGGTTATTCAAATGATTTTTATAATATACAAAGTATTTTTCAGAGTCCTTTATTTTTAATTTCTTTTATTTTTATTCTTGTGTTTTTAGCATTAGCAGTTTTTGGTTTATATGAAATAAAAATTCCAAATTTTATACAAAAATGGGCAAGTAATATTAGCAATAAGCAAAAAGCAGGGAAATATAGTAGTTCGTATATAATGGGTTTTTTTTCAGCTTTAATTGTTGGACCTTGCGTTGCTCCACCGCTTGCAGGTATTTTTTTATATGTTAGTTTTGAAAACCCAGGAACACTAATAACAGGAATATTATTCTTGAGTTTAGCTTTAGGAATGAGTATTCCTTTATTAACATATGGAACCTTTTTAGGCAAATTTTTACCAAAGTCTGGAAAATGGATGAAGTATATT
>CAXNNI010000065.1:0-5406 GCA_964203715.1 Gammaproteobacteria bacterium | reverse complement strand
CAGGTGTATCACTCCACAAATAAATTTGAATTGGAAGAGCTGTTGCTGGATCTGTTACAGCATGAGGAATGTCAACAATAAAAGCAACCATACCGATTACCAAAAGCGGTGCGGTTTCTCCTAAAGCATGAGCCATACCTATAATAGTTCCAGTTATCATTCCTGGAAGTGCTATTGGTACTACATGATGAAAAACAGCTTGAATTTTTGTGGCTCCTACTGCTAAAGCACCATCTCTTATTGACGGGGATACTGATTTTAAAGATATTCTACTTGAAATTATAATAGTAGGAAGAGTTAAAAGTGCTAAAACCATACCGCCTACAAGCGGCGCTGATCTTGGCATCCCAAAAAGATTTATAAATACTGCTAAACCTAATAGTCCATATATGATCGATGGTACTGCAGCTAGATTATTTATATTTACTTCAATAAAATCAATGAATTTATTGTTCTTTGATGCAAATTCTTCTAAATAAATAGCAGTTGCGATTCCTATAGGCACAGACAACATTAAAGTTATAGATATAGCATATAAAGATCCGATAAGTGAACCTAAAATTCCTGATTGTTCAGATCTTGAAGAATCTCCAGATGTGAAAAAAGTTTTATTAAAAAATTTTTTAATTAGTTTTTTTGATTCCAATATTTCTATCCATTTTAATTCTTCATTATCTAATTTTCTTTCATTTTCAGGAATATCTTTTTTAATATGACCTTTTATTAACATATCAACATTTCCATGAGCTAATACCCATACTTTTTTTGTTGAGCCAATAGTATCTATATTATTTTCAATATATTCCTTTAATGTATATTCTGCAGAATCACTAATTAACATATTGAGTTTTTTTATTTTTTCTTTTTCAGAAACATCTGGAAATAATTTATGTACTGCATTTTTAACTAATAAATTAAAATCAGAATTTTGAATAATTTTCCAGTTTTTTGTTTTATTAGGATCTAAGATTTTCTGATCAAAATTTATATTAAGTTGAATTTTTGTTTCTAGAAAAGCGGTGTGCCCTTGATAAAATATATTTGCAAATAAAACAAAAAGAAGAACAATTGTTAAAGTTATTGATAGTATTCCATACAATTTGAATCTTTTTTCTTTATTTAGTCTTTTTTTTAGATTACTCATATTGTTCTCTATAATTCCTTGAAATATATAAGGCGATATAATTTAATACTAATGTTGTTAAGAAAAGTGCTAAGCCTAAGGCAAAAGCTGCTAAAGTTTTAGGGCTATCAAATTCTTGGTCGCCAACCAATAAAATTACAATTTGAACAGTGATAGTAGTAACTGCTTCAAACGGATTACCGGTTAAGTTTGCCGACATGCCTGCTGCCATTACAACAATCATAGTTTCTCCTATTGCTCTAGATACAGCTAAAAGTAAACCTCCAACTATTCCAGGAAGTGCAGCGGGAATTATAACTTTTTTAATTGTTTCTGAATTTGTTGAACCTATTGCAAGAGACCCATCTTTTAAATTTCTTGGAACAGCATTTATTACATCATCTGATATAGATGAAACAAAAGGAATAATCATTATACCCATGACTATTCCAGCAGCTAAAGCACTTTCTGATGCAGCATTTATATTGAGACTTGAAGCAATATTTTTTATTAATGGAGATACTGTTACTACTGCAAAAAAACCAAATACTACAGTAGGTATTCCTGCAAGAATTTCAATTATAGGTTTAATAATAAATCTAGTTTTACTTGAAGCATATTCCGATAGATAGATTGCTGACATAAGTCCAATAGGACCTGCTATGCACATAGCAATGAAAGCAATTAGAAAAGTACCAGTAAATAAAGGTATTGCGCCAAAGGCTCCAGATGAACCTACTTGATCAGTTCTCATTGCCATTTGTGGACTCCAATGCGTTCCAAACAAAAATTCAGTTATTGGAATTTGATTAAAAAATTTATTAGTTTCGTAAATAACAGAAAAGACTATACCAATAGTTATTAAAATCGCTATCAAAGAACAGAAAAATAAAAAAAATTCAATAATTTTTTCAATATTATTCCGCGCTTTAAATTCGTAGTTAATTTTTCGATAAATGAAAACGGCAGTAATTAAAAATAAAAATATTGATATTATATATAAATATGCTCTAAAAAATTCTAGCCTTGAAAAAAAATTTTTTTCAAGTAGTAGCCAAATTATTATAAATGTAATTGATGATAATGAAGAATATATAGCTAAAAGAGCACCGTGATAAAATGGATTTGAGTGAAGTGATTTTTTTTTTTTAAGTAATAAAGATTTTTTGATACCTGTATAATAAGCAGATATGCCTAGTAAAGCAATTATTACAATAATGTATGACAGAGTCATTTTAAATTCTATAAAATATCATATTTTTTTATCTAGTTTTTTTTAATTTTTATGTTACGCTTCTGATTAGATTTAAGCATATAATTATTACAAATTTATTACAGTTAAATGTTATTAAAATTTTATTTTGAAAAGTGGATTTTATAATGGAAAATGATAATAAAGGTCATATTTTAAGATCATATGATGATGCAATGAAACAAGTAAATGATCAGACTCATGAAATGGCTGGTATTATTGAGGCAAGTTTTTCTGCCGTATTAAATGGCTTTAAAAAAAATGATGCTGATTTGTTAAATTACGTTTCCACTCATGATTTTTTAGCAAATAAGCTTGAAGTTGAAATTGATGCGAAGTGCACTAATATCTTTGCATTGCAAACACCTGTTGCATCAGATTTAAGAAGTATAATTACAATATTAAGAGTTGTTACAGATTTAGAAAGAGTTGGAGACGAATCTGAAAAGATTGCAAGAATATCATTAAAATTAAATTATCATAATATTAATTTATCTTTTTTAAAAGAAATTGGAAATTTAGGAGAGAGAGTACGCGAAGCTCTTCATAGCTCTATTGAAGCTTATACTAGAAAATCTGCAGACTACGCATTTAATGTTATAAAAAATGATAAGAGTGTTGATATGTCATACAATCAGTGTATGAAAGTATTAATTTCTCATACTGATAAACTTGAAGATATTAATGCCATTCAAAATTTTTATAATTTAACTATGATTACTAAAACTATTGAAAGAATAGGTGATCATGCTAAAAATATTGCGCAACACGCAATATATCTAATTCATGGAAAAGATTTAAGACATATTACAATTGAACAGGCCAAGGCCGAACTTGAGTTGCTTAAAAACTAAAAACTAAATATACATAATTTTAATTTCATACTAATAAGTATTCCAGAAGGGCTTTTTGAGCGTGTAGTCTGTTTTCTGCTTCTTGCCATACAACGCTTTTTTTGTTATTTAGAATTTTAGATGTTACTTCTTCGCCTCTATGGACAGGTAAGCAATGCATAAAAATTGCTTTTTTATTTGCAACATTCATAATTTTTTCATTAACCTGAAAGTTCTTAAATATTTTTTTTCTTTCTTCTTGTTCTTTTTCTTGTCCCATACTAGTCCAAACATCAGTTACAATTAAATCAGCATTTTTTGCTGCAACAAAAGGATCATGAGAAAGCATAATGCCACTATTTTTTTTATATAATGATGGTATTAATTTTTCTGGCGTAGCAATAGATAAATTAAAATCGAATTGCAATGCAGCATGTATATATGAATTACACATATTATTAGCATCACCAATCCATGCCACTTTTTTATTTTTAATGCTACCTTTGGTTTCTCTAAAAGTCATTATGTCAGCAAGTAATTGGCATGGGTGGACTAATTCGGTTAAGCCATTAATAACAGGCACTGAAGAGTTTTCGCAAAATTTTAAAATGTCTTCATGTTTATGTGTTCTGATAACTATGCAGTCAACCATACTTGAAATAACTTTGGCAGTGTCTTCTATAGGCTCTCCTCTACCTAACTGCGTGTCTTTTGGTGATAAAAATAAGGTATTTCCTCCAAAGTGTGTCATTCCTACCTCAAAAGACACCCTTGTTCTTGTTGATGATTTATCAAATAAAAGTGCTAAAGTTTTATTTTGCAAAGGAGTGTAGGTAATACCAAGTTTTGTCATTTCCTTTAATTCTATAGCTCTTAAAATAATATTTTCTAAGTCTTTTTTAGGAATATCTAATAATGTAATAAAATTTTTATTTTTCATTAGAATAATCTATAAGTATTTTTGATATAGTATTAGCAATTAGATCTGCTTCGGTTTTTTTTATAATTAATGGCGGCAACAGTCTAATTACATTTTCTGCCGTTAAGTTAAGAATAAGTTTTTTATCTAAACAATCTTGTACTATATTAGAATTATTTTTATTAATTTCAATTCCTATCATTAATCCTTTTCCTCTAACTTCTTTTACTATTTTAATATTTTTAGTTTTATCTTTAATTTTTTTTATTAAATAATTACCAATAACTTTAGAATATTCGCATAAATTATTTTTATCAATTATATTAATTACTTTAGAAGAAACAGCACATACTAGTGGATTACCGCCAAATGTGCTTCCATGTGAGCCAGGAGTAAATAAATTTCCAACTTTTTTATTTCCTAAGCAAGCTCCTATAGGAATGCCATTTCCCAAGCCTTTGGCGCAAGTAATGATATCTGGTTTTATTTTTGAATGTTGAAATGAAAACCATTTTCCCGTTCTAGCAATTCCAGTTTGAACCTCATCTATTATTAATAAGATATCTTTTTTTTCTGTTATGTCCCTAATTTTTTTTAAAAAACTATCATCTGCTATTCTAATTCCTCCTTCACCTTGAATTGTCTCAATCATTAGTGCAGATATATTATATTTATTTATTGTCTGTTTAACCGAAGAAAAATCATTAAATTTGCATTTGACAAAACCACTAAGCATTGGGCCAAAACCCTCTCTTGCTTTTAAATTTCCCGTTGCACTAAGAGTTGCGATTGTTCTTCCGTGCCATGCTTTGTCAAATACTATAATTTTAGAATTTTTTAATTTTTTATTATTTGCATGTAGTCTTGCTAATTTAATAGCTGTTTCGTTTGCTTCAGAGCCTGAGTTGCAAAAAAAAGCTGAATTCATTTTTGAAATTTTACATAATTTTTTTGCTAAAATTTCTTGATTTTTAATATTAAACAAGTTTGAAGTATGTATAATTTTTTTTGATTGCTTATTAATCACTTCGGTGATTTCCCTGTGGCAATGCCCAATTCCGCAAACACCTATTCCAGATATTGCATCTAAATATTTTTTTCCATTACTTGTGTATAAGTAGCAACCTTTTCCATAATCGAAGGTTATGTTTAAAGGTTTATAATTTTTCATTAAATAATTCATAATATTTAGTAACAAATAAAAACGGCAGTAATTACTGCCGTATGCTTATATATTACTGCTATATTTAAATAAATTCAATGTCATAGAGGAAGGCCA
>CAXNNI010000064.1:0-5481 GCA_964203715.1 Gammaproteobacteria bacterium | reverse complement strand
AAAACTTTTTATGCAATTAAAGAATTCGAGAATTTTGAAGAAATACATAAGAATTTTTTCTTTGCTTACCATGAACAGCAAAGAAATTTTTCAACTTTAAAATCAATAATGAAATTTATTTCAAGTCAAGGAATTGATGAAAGCAAGTTTATGAAAATTATATCATCAGATATAATTGCAAAAAAAGTGCAAGAAGAAAATTTTAAGATAGCAAATTTTAAAATAGATGGAGTGCCTGCAATTATTATAAATGATAAGTATAAAATTTCTGGTAAAATGGCAAAATCTTATGCAAGAATGTTGGAAATTACAGAATATATTGTAAACCTAGAAAGAGAAAAAAGAAAAAAAGTTAGTGTTAAATTAGATTAAAATAAAGGAATTATAGATGAGCGACAAACAATTTATGACATTTTTTTTAGGCATTATGGGCATTTTACTTATAATTTTTTTTATTATATTTATAGTAGCTAAAATAATAGTGCCAGAGCAAAAAGTTGATAAATTTACCCGAGACGCCATAGTTAGCAGAATCGAGCCGGTAGGTAAGTTAAATTATTCTGATGAAGCTAGTGAAGAACCTGCATCAGAAGGAACTTTAATTAAAGCAGATTTTAAAAATGGAAAAGAAGTGTATACTGCAGCTTGTCAAGGTTGCCATAACTCTGGTGTGCTTAATTCACCAAAATATGGAGATGTTGCAGCATGGAAAAATAGATTAAGCAAAGGAAAAGAAAAATTATATTCAAATGCAATAAATGGTATTAATTCAATGCCTGCTAAAGGTGGTAGATCAGATTTATCAGATGATATGGTAAAAATGGGCGTTGATTACATTTTACAGGCCGCTAATTAGTATATAATTATTTATTTTCTTCTAAGCTTACAATTTTTTCTTCTAGCTCACTAATTTTTGTTTGACATTTTTTTAGGAGCGCAACTTGAACATCATATTCTTCGCGTGTAACGAGGTCTAGTTTTTGTAGCACGCCTTCAGCACCTGATCTTAAAGTTTTTTTTAATTCGTCTATAGAAGCCTTAGGAGATTCTGGCAAGATACCTTTAATTATCTTTGCAATATCATCAATATTTTTTGGTTCAAATTTGAACATTGCGTTTGTTTTTAATCATGTTTTAATTTAATTATATAATAATAGTTTAAAGCCATATATTTATTATATTAACAACGTTAATACAAGTATGGAAGCTGAAAATTTATTTTTTGCATACATCTAATATCTTTTTATCTATTTTATATATTAAATTTACCACAATATGCGGATGTTTTTCTAGTACTTCATTTTTGGCACGAAATTTGCATACTATTATTTGAAGTATCAACAAATTTTAGGAGATTAAAATGAACAATTTTTTAAGACGCTTATTGTTAGGTGCAACTTTATTAGTAACTTCAATGTTTGCGCAAGCGGAATTTAAATATACTGGTAATATTGGTTTTATGTCTGATTATGTATACAGAGGCGTTCATCAATCTAGTAGTGCTGCAATGGGTGGTATAGATGTCACATATGGTAATTTTTATGCTGGCACATGGATAGCAGATTTGCAAGAAGGTGGGTGGAATACTGGTACTCATAGAGGTTTTGAATACGACTTATATGCTGGATATAGTTTCGCTTTATCAGAATCCTTAACTGGTTCAATTGGTTACACAGCATATCGTTACTCTGATAAAGGAGCAGAAGCATTTGATAATGATTATGATGAAGTTAATCTTGGTTTCGGATATAAAGCTTCTGACGCATTAAATTTTTCAGTTAGTTATGCTATAGGTGAACATGATAATACCTCTAATGTAGAGAATGATTATGACGTTTTATCAGTTAAAGCAGATTACATGGGTATTTACGCACTGGTTGGAGTCAATGGGATTAAAGAAGATGGTACAAATGAGCCTGATGGAAAGTGGTTTGAAGTTGGGTATGGAAGAACAGTTGGTGACTTTGTTGTTACTGCTGGATTTGTATTTTCTGAAGATGATATAGCACAAGGATCGGACACAAACGAGGACGGAGATACTTTTTCAAGATTTATAATGTCAATAAAAAATACATTTTAATTGAAGAAAATAACTTAAGACTCCTCTTAAGAAACCTCGAAAAGCTCTAATAAAGCTTATTATTCACGGGAAGGTTGAACCCTTCCCTTTTTTTTTTAAAAGTATATATTAACCCTGTGCACTAAGATTTATGATTTATTTAGTGCACATAATTTAAATCTTTTTTTAAAAAATTTAGGTATATATAAATCAATAATTTAAAAAAAAAGATTAATATAATTTAAATATTGGCACGTTTAATGCATGTAGATATGTGCTTAAAGTAAAATGCGGAGTAAAAAATGAAATTAATAATAGCAATAATAAAACCTTTTAAGCTTGATGATGTTAGAAGTGCACTTTCAGATATTGGTGTGCAAGGTATAACAGTAACAGAGGTAAAAGGTTTTGGAAGACAGAAGGGTCATACTGAGCTTTATAGAGGTGCTGAGTATGTTGTTGATTTCTTACCTAAGATAAAATTAGAAATTGCAGTTTCTGATGATATGGCTGATAAGGCAGTTGAAACTATTACAAAGGCTGCTAATACCGAAAAAATTGGTGATGGTAAGATATTTATTATAAATCTAGAGTCAGCTGTGAGAATAAGAACAGGTGAAACTGGATCAGAAGCATTATAACAAAGAGAGGTTTAAATTATGGAAGGACAAGTAATTGAATTGGCATACGCGCTAGATACTTTTTATTTTCTAGTAATGGGCGCCCTTGTAATGTGGATGGCAGCAGGATTTACAATGCTTGAAGCTGGGTTCGTAAGATCAACAAGTACAGTTGAAATATTAATAAAAAATATAGCTTTATATGCAATTGCTAGCATTATGTATATGCTTGTTGGATATAAGCTCATGTATCCAGGAGGTGGACCAGTTCTTTTTGGATTTGAAGGGTTAATGCCTACATTAGATTTCTTATTAGGCAATAGCGATCATGAAGCAGCTGATGTAATTGCAAGCGGTGGAGAGATTTATTATTCAGGATTATCCGATTTCTTTTTTCAAGTAGTATTTGTTGCTACATCTATGTCTATAATTTCTGGGGCAGTAGCTGAGAGAATGAAGTTATCATCATTTTTAATATTTGCCGTAGTAATGTGTAGCTTAATTTATCCAGTTCAAGGTTATTGGAAATGGGGTGGTGGTTTCTTAAATGAAGCAGGTTTCCTAGATTTTGCTGGCTCTGGTGTTGTTCATCTTTGTGGAGCTACTGCTGCCTTAGTTGGCGTTATATTACTTGGAGCGAGAAAAGGTAAATATGTTAATGGAAAAATAAATGCAATACCAGGAGCAAATATGCCTCTAGCTTCGCTTGGAACATTAATATTGTGGCTCGGCTGGCTTGGTTTTAATGGTGGCTCGGAATTAGTTATTTCAAATGTAGCAGAAGCAAACGCTGTTTCTTTAATTTTTGTAAATACTAATGCAGCTGCAGCGGGTGGAGTTGTATCAGCTCTATTATTTTCTAAAATTTTATTTTCCAAATATGATTTATCTATGACACTTAATGGTGCATTAGCTGGTTTAGTTTCTATAACTGCAGAGCCACTTGCTCCAACACCAGAACTAGCAACAATTATAGGTGCCATTGGTGGAGTAATAGTTGTATTATCAATTATAATTTTAGACAGGCTAAGAATAGATGATCCTGTAGGAGCTATCTCTGTGCATGGAACATGCGGTATATGGGGTTTATTAGCAGTTACATTATCAAATGGTGAATCATCATTAGCTACTCAAGCTTTTGGTATAGTAGTTATATTTGCATGGACATTTATAATGTCATTAGTATTTTGGGGAGTTATAAAACTAGTTATGGGTCTCCGAGTTTCAGAAGATGCTGAACTTCTTGGCGTTGATATTCATGAGTGCGGAATGGAAGCTTACCCAGAATTTAAAAAGTAGAACTTTTGATAAAAAAAACGTGCATATTTAATTTATATGCATGTTTTTTTATAATGTTTTAGCAAAATCCATCATTTTTTTAGTTGATATAGAAGCTTTTATTCTAATTTTTTCATTAATCACAATTTCATTTCTTTCATTAATTAAAGTATCAATTAAGTTATCAAGGTTATTCATCGCCATCCAAGGACAGTGAGCGCAACTTATACATGTTGCTCCATTTCCACCTGTAGGTGCTTCAATTAATATTTTACCTGGAGCAGCTTTTTTCATCTTATAAAAAATTCTATTATCAGTAGCAACTATAAATTTTTTATTAGGCAAGTCTTTGCATGCATTAATAAGTTGAGATGTTGACCCAACTACATCTGCTAATTGAATTATGTCAGTAGGCGACTCTGGATGCACTAGAACAATAGCATCTTTATTTAAGTTCATTAAGTTAGATAAAGCTTTTGCTTTAAACTCTTCGTGGACTATGCAGCTGGCATTCCATATTTTCATATCAGCACCAGTTTTATTATACAAATAATTGCCCAAATGCTTATCTGGTGCCCAAATTATTTTTTTATTATTTTTATTTAAATAGATAATAAGTTTTACCGCTATACTTGATGTTACTACCCAATCAGCCATAGCTTTAACTTCTGCACTTGTATTTGCATAAACTACAATTTCTCTATCGGGATGTTTTTTACAGAATTCTAAAAATTCGGGTGCTGGACAATTTAAATCAAGTGAACATTCTGCATCAAGAGTCGGCATTAATATTTTTTTTTCAGGATTTAATATCTTTGCAGTTTCTCCCATAAAACGCACACCTGCAACTAAAAGGATTTCAGAGCTTTGAGCAGATCCAAATTTTGCCATTTCTAGAGAATCAGAAACAAAACCACCAGTTAGTTCTGCAACTTCTTGAATATCTTCATGAGTATAATAATGAGCAATAATTTTAGCATTTTTTTGTTTAAGTAGTTTTTTGATTAAACTAATCTTATCATTTTTTGTTTTTTTATTATAAGTCGGAGAACTGTTTAAAATATCAATAGTTCTAGGAAAAATCATAGATTTGTATTTTAAGTTTTTTACATTACTCATCGATTATTATATGTTGAATATCGTTATCTTTTAAAATTTTAATAGATCTCATAAGCTTATCTTTACTATAAGGTCCCAAAGTCACTTTTGTTGAAGACTTGCCACTATAAATGTAATTTTGTTTATTCACATCAAAACCTAATAGAATTAATCTAGCTCTAATATTATCTACAGAATCATTATTTACATATATACCAATCTGGATAAGATGTTTTAATTTCCCATCTATTTTTTTTTCATCATGTAATTCAGTATTATATTTTTTATTTTCTAGTATTTTTTTATTTTTAAAAATATTTAAAAAATTATTTATATATTTATTTTTTGAGTTATGAAAGTTTTCATAACTTAATAAAAAAGCGAAACACGCAAGTGTGATAATTATTACAATTAAAAATCTTAAAA
>CAXNNI010000063.1:0-5538 GCA_964203715.1 Gammaproteobacteria bacterium | reverse complement strand
AAAATTCTCGATTTATAATATTGAACACATCATAAATATAATTTTATTTTTTTTAATTAGTTTTAAAAAATCTCATTTTTTAGATGATAAACCGCAATTTTATATAGATAATGCTTCTATTTTTAATGAGTTTAATTATCAGAAGCTAGATTTTATTTATGATAAACTGATCAATATTAAAAAAAATATTAACATTATTCAAAATAATGAAACTATATTATTATCAATTTGTATTTTGTTTAAAAAAAATTGTAAAGTTGTTTAGACAGATTTTTAAAAAATTTAAGTTTTTTAAGTTTACAGTAATCTATTGTATGTTTTTAAATGTTCATAAGTATACTACTAATTTTAGTATTTATTATTTTGCGCTAATTATTAAGAATGAGAATTTAACTGTCCCTATACTTTTGGAGTAAATATATCGATGAAGATTCTAATGCTAGCTCTAATCTCTATTTTAGCTTTTACAATAGCGCATGATCAACGCATGACTGAACCGCAAAAAAATGCTATTCGATCAGCAAAGTCATATCTTAGCTTCATGGCTTTTTCGCATAATGGTTTTATATAGCAACTCTCATTAAGTTATGGAAGTAAATTTACTAGAGAGCAAGTAATTTACGGTGCACAAAAATCAGGAGCCTGTTAGTCAAATCATTCACTGAAATTAAGGGTATTGCACTCCACAGCAAAATGATCTTTTCTATTATCTATTCTTTAAGTTTCTGATACTTTCTTAAATAACATTATTTTAGATTTATTTTCGCTAATTTTTTAAGGTATCCATTGTTTAATTTACTTATTTTCCTTGTTTCTCTTCTAATAAGTAGTCAATTGTTTGCATATGATCTAAAGACGTGCAAAGATATTGCAAGTACCGTGAACAAACAAATGCCAATGAATATTGATCAGATTACAGTTATTAACAATATGGTTTGTGTTCCTGGCCTCAAAAGACCAAAAATAATTTACTTAAATGCAGTCAATACCATCGATGTAGGTACATTCACTCAAAATAACTTGAATAATTTAAGGAAGGGTGTAATTAATTTTTAGTACACAAATCCCTCTCAAAAAGAACTATTAAGTTTTTTTGATGTAGAGTATTCATATCGTGATCACAATAATAAATATATTAGAAAAATTGATTTATCAAACTGAAATTGTTAATCTGAAAAAAGAAAATTTTGTAATTTGCTAAATAATTGGTAAACTAAAATTAAATCATGAAAATTAAACTATTCATTATCTGTCTGCTCTTATTAACTTCGCAGGTTTTTGCAGAGATCAAAAAAGTTGATAATCAAGAAATTATAGCTCTTATGAAAAGCGGTATTCCTATAATTGATATTAGAACTGCTGATGAGTGGAAAAACACAGGGGTCATTCAACAAAGCCATCTCCTAACATTTTTTGACAATCAAGGTAACCATAATACTGAGAAATGGATGACATCCCTAAAATTGATTGCCAATAAAAATGATCCAGTTATTTTAATTTGCAGAAGTGGTAGAAGAAGTGGAATTGTAGCAAAAATTTTAGAAGAACAAGAAAATTACACAAGAATTTATGACGCGTCAAGCGGAATGGTATCGTGGATAAATTCAAAGCATAAAACATTTAAGCCTAATTAAATACTACTAACTTTTTTTTTTATTAACGAACAAATATAGTTACTAATAAAGTTAGGAAGTGTTTGTAATACTTTCATTACTAAATACATTGGTAGGGGAAATGTAATTTCAAATTTTTTAGAATTTATACCTTTAACAATAATATTAGCAGCTTTTTTAGCATCAATAATAAACGGCATAGAAAAATTATTTTTATCCGTCAAAGGCGTTTTAACAAATCCTGGGGTAATAACTTTTACATCAACTATATTTTTTAGCTCTATGTGTAGTGATGAAGCCAAATTATAAAGCGCAGCTTTAGTCATAGAGTAGGGCTGACTAAATGGTAGTCCTTTATAAGCTACTAAACTTGAACAAATTATTAATTTACTCATCGTAGAAGAATTTTTTAAAAAGTCTTTTGTGACAGATAATATATGTAGTAATCCAAGAACATTAACATTAACTATGTTTTCGTAATCAGAATAATCATCTGGACTATAAGCAGCAGACATAAAAATAATTATTAAGGATTCTGGGTTTTTATTTATAATTTTTTTTGATACTTTTAGACACTGATTTTTATCCGACAAATCTATAGGTATAACATCATGTTGATTATTGAGACTATTGTTAAGCTCATTAAGTTTATCTGTATTTCTTGATGATAAAATCAAGCTACAACCTAAAGTATCAAGTTTTATAGCAAGCTCTTTTCCAATACCTGAGCTAGATCCTATGATCCAGTATTTTGTCATTTTTATATTTTTTGAAGAGTAAATTGATAAACATTAGTTCTGTTATTTAAGAAGCTTGAAGAACATGAAGTTAAATAATATTCCCATATTCTAATAAATTTTTCGTCGAAGTTAAGTTTTTTGATATCTTCAATATTGTCTTTAAAATTTTTATACCATATATCTAAAGTTTTTGAATAAGAGTCTCCAAAAGAAAATTTATCTAAAACTTTAAAGCCATTATTTTTTGCATAATCGCAAAATATCTCTGGTGAGGGCAGCATACCTCCAGGAAATATAAAAGTTCTAATAGCGTCAGTACTATTTTTATAAGCATTAAATAAATTGTTATCTATAGTAATTGTTTGTATTACTGCTTTCCCATTATTGGTTAATAAATTATTAACTTTTTGAAAATATGTATTCCAATATTTTTGTCCTACAGCTTCAAACATCTCAATGGAAACTATAGAGTTGTACTTAGAAAATATATTTCTATAATCATCATAAATTATATTAATATTAGAGTTGTTTTTATGGATATCTTTTGAGTAAGCATACTGTTCTTTTGAGATAGTGATACTATCCAAATGATCAAAATCATTTTTTGCGGTATCTAGAAATGCACCCCATCCAGTGCCAATCTCTAGTAGCTTATTACTACAAGTAGTTTTTAAGATATCCGTAATGCGCTTATATTTTTTAATTTGTGCGTCGTGTATATCTAGATTGTCGTTTGAAAATAAAGCAGATGAGTAAGTTAAAGATTTATCAAGCCATATCTTATAAAAACTATTACCCAAATCATAATGAGCTTCAATGTTTTTTTTACTATTTTTGATAGTATTTTTATTAAACAAGTATTTAATTTTTAAAAAAAATCTTATTAAGAATTTACCAAATAAAAGTTTGCTTAGAGTTTTATCATTAATAATAATAAAGGTAAAAAGATTTTTTAAATTAGTGGTTGTCCATTTACCATCTCTATAATCAGAAGCAAAGCTAATGTCTCCATTTTTGATTACATTCATAATAACAGACCAGTCATAAATTTTAATATCAGCTTTAACGCCAGACAGATTGTTCACTTCTATAGTTTTTCCATCTGGGTCAATTATTTTAATTGATCCTTTCTCACACTTTCTTAATGTTGCGATAAATAAGTTAATTTTAATTTTTTTTATAAAGTTCATTTTTAGGTTATTCTGTCAATATTCTGTTTTGGCTTCTTATAAAATTTCACTTTTTTAAAGTACAACTTTATTGCTTGATAATGTATTAGATATATTACTCTCGTTATTAAGTAAGTAGTACTAAATATATTTTTTAAAACAATATTGTTATTATTAACTTGTATTTTTTTTCCATTTATCGATGTCTTTAAAATATTTTCATCTTTTTTGTTATAATAATCAATATTAAACTTGATGAAATCATCATCGTTCACATACTTTATTTTATAATACCCTTCCCTAGGTAGGAAAGGGGATACGTGAAATAATTTTTCTATGTCATAGTTTTGTTCATGTTTACGCTCGTTATTCATCAAGTAATTAATGTAATAGTGATCTTCAGAGAATGTATTGTTAACTTTTAAAACTGTACAAATTAAATTTTTTCTAGAATAACAAAAGATAAATGATACTGGATTAAATGCATAACCTAATATTCTAGGCATTGTTATTAGCTCCACACAATCAATATCATTGCCATATTTATTTTTTACAATATTTTTGTACCACTGAAATAAATCTTCATTTCCATCAGCATATTCTTTCTCATTAATAGAAAAAAAATTGAATTTATTTAGACTGAAGAAATCTATTTTTTTGTCATCTACTGGAAACCTTATACTAACATAGTTACAGTTATAATTAAATTCATTAACTCTGGGTGAATTTCTTTTATGAGATACTAGAGCTTTTATAAATTTCATTTAAATATCAATTTCTCTTAACTTTTTAACGGCTTTAATTGAAGATACCACTCCATCTTCATGGAATCCATACTTGTGGTAAGCTCCGCAAAAAAAACTATTATTAATACCTTGTATAGAAAGTATTTTGTTCTGAGCATTTCTAGCTGATATATCAAAAATAGGGTGCTCTAATGTATGTTTATTAAATATTTTATCTTCGCTGATCTGTTCCCCTGGATTAAGTGATACAAAAATAGGGTACTTTTTGTCGATATTTTGAAGTGAATTCATCCAATATGACATAATTGGCCTATTACCATCTGTTTTTTTGTATACCCAACTGGCCCAACATTTAGTATTTTTTGGCATAACAGAGCTATCTTTATGAAGTACAACTTCATTTGAAGAGTAATTAATATTCGATAAGACATCAATTTGTTGTTTTGTAAGATTTGATCCTATTTTCAAAGCTTCATTCGGATGATTGCTATATATTACAAAATCGTAATTATCTATGTTTTCCAGCGTTTTTATTGTTACGCCTTGATCTAATTTTGTTACCTCGCAAACTACCGAATTTAGCTTGAAATTCGCCTTTATATGGGCTTTTAGTTTATTTACATATGATTTACTACCATTTTGAATGAAATACCATTGGGGTTGGTTACTTATACTTAATAAGCCATGATTATTCATGAAATTCACAAAGGATAAATAAGGAAAATTAAGAATTTGAGATGTTTTACAGCTCCATATTGAGCTGCCCATAGGTACAATATAATTATTTATAAAGAATTCGTTAAACTTGTTATCTTCTAAAAATTTACTTAGAGTCGTATTATCAAGATTAATCTTAATACTATTTATAGATTTAATTGATAAATTATTAAATCTATTAATGTTATATAGTAAATTATAGTACTTGTAACCAAGAAGATTTTTTCTATTAGCAAAATAACTTCTTATATCTGAATATTTAATTTCAGGATCAGTTGTTTTATAACTAGTAACTGCAAACGACATATCACTTTTACCAATACTCACATTTAGAGTACTTAGCATTTCTGTGAAATTAGGGTAGTTCTTCTTATTAAAAACAATAAATCCGGTATCAACAGCTATGTTAATGCCTTTTTCATATTCAATGTTTAAAGTTCTTGTATGGCCACCAAGGTAATTTT
Source organism: Gammaproteobacteria bacterium (assembly GCA_964203715.1). Taxonomy (GTDB): domain Bacteria; phylum Pseudomonadota; class Gammaproteobacteria; order Poriferisulfidales. The sequence goes on along the minus strand of CAXNNI010000063.1, from coordinate 89 downwards.
CTTTTTCATAAATGGTTAAATTATAGTCTTTAGATAAGAGATAGGCAGCATATAAGCCAGATATTCCAGCACCTATGATTGCAATCTTT
>CAXNNI010000062.1:0-5630 GCA_964203715.1 Gammaproteobacteria bacterium | reverse complement strand
ATCTTTTTCTCGTTCTGCCAAATACATTTCCACCCCTTTTTTGGTAGTGATAGAAAAGTAAGTTTTTCCAGCTAGCTGTCCTGCCATTAGCTCGTGATAGTGCAGCTTAGCTTTATCAATGGCAGTGCTTTTATTTCGAGTTTTAAGAGTGAAGCGAGCATACTTCTGCTCTTTCTTCAGCCATATGCGCATCTGCCAATACTCGCCGCGCTTGTATACAACAGCCTCGTCGAATATGGCTTCTTCGTCTTTTTCGAATTTGACTTTTTTAAGTGCCATCGAAGTCCTGAGTAATTACGATTTTGAGTAGCTACAGCATTGTGTAGGTTTACGTGTAACTGTAATTTCTAGGCCCAATAAAATCAAGCACTTATTTTTTTGTGAAAGTTTTGTGTAACTAAAATATCTATATAAATCAATGACTTACAGTATATTATTTACTCCCACTCAATAGTTGCAGGTGGTTTCGACGATATATCTAAGCAAACTCGAGAAATATTAGGTACCTCATTAATAATTCTTGTTGAAACTTCCTCTAAAAAATCAAAAGGAAAATTAAACGGTTTAGCAGTCATAAAATCAATAGTTTTAACTGCTCTAAGTGAAACTACATTACCATATGATCTTCCATCACCCGTAACTCCTACTGACTTAATAGGCATAAAAACTGTAAAAGCTTGTGAAATTTGAGTATATAAATTTTTTTCGTGCAGCATTGTAATAAAAATGTTATCAGCTTGCCTTAATATATCTAAATACTCTTTTTTAACTTCTCCGACTATTCTAACCGCAAGTCCAGGTCCTGGAAATGGGTGCCTATTAATTAATTTTTGATCTACACCTAAATTAATACCCAAGCTTCTAACTTCATCCTTAAATAATTCTCGTAAAGGCTCTAATAAATTTAGATCCATATTTTTAGGAAGACCCCCAACATTATGATGAGATTTAATAAGATGCGCATTACTTGACGCTGCTGCTGATTCTATTACATCAGGATATATAGTACCTTGAGCTAACCATTTTGCATTTTTTAATTTCTTTGCTTCACTTTGAAATACGTCTATAAAAGATCTACCTATAATTTTTCTTTTTTCTTCCGGATCTGTAATATTTTTCAATCTATCTAAAAATAATTTAGAGGAATTAACATATACTATATTTATATTATTAAAGGCAGAAAAACCTTCTTTAACTTGTTGCATTTCATTTAATCTTAAAAGACCATTATCAATAAAAATACATGTTAACTGATTTTTAATTGCTTTATGAATTATTGCAGCTGCCACAGAAGAGTCAACACCTCCAGATAAACCTAAAATTACATTATCTTTTCCAACCTTTTTTTGTATTTTTTTAATTTGATTGTTAATTATATTTTTTGTAGTCCATATCTTTTTTGAATTACAAATTTTGTGCACGAAATTATAAATAATTTTACCATTGTCTAAAGTATGTGATACCTCAGGATGAAATTGAATCCCGTAAACTTCTTTATTATTTAATTTAATTGCTGATAAACTTTTTTTATTTGTTGATGCAATTATAGAAAAGTTTTCTGGCACTTTTATGACGCTATCACCATGAGACATCCATACTTCTAACTTTTTATTTAAACCATCAAAAATTTTAACATCTTTTTTTATCTCTAGAATAGCCTTTCCATATTCTCTTGATGAAGCTTCCTTAACTTCACTTTTAAATTTTTTACATAATAATTGCATTCCGAAACAAATACCAAGAATAGGAATATTTTTTTCAAATATTATATCTGGAAGATCATAATCATTATTTTTAACAACTGAACTTGGTCCTCCTGAAAGAATAACTCCTATAACATTTTGTAATTGATTGATTGAATCTGGATTTAATACTTCACAAAAAGTATTATTTTCTCTGACTCTTCTTGCTATTAATTGTGTATATTGCGACCCGTAGTCAATTATTAATATCTTTTGATCATACATTATTTGTCTATTTGGTAGTTAGGTGCTTCCTTTGTAATCATTACATCATGAACATGACTTTCTTTCATACCTGCATTAGTTATTTTGATAAACTTAGCTTTATTTTGTAAATCATGTATCTCTGAGCAACCTAAATATCCCATACTTGATCTCAAACCACCAAGTAATTGATGAAGAACATTAATCATACTACCTTTGTAAGAAACTCTACCTTCTATACCTTCAGGAACAAATTTTTCTGAAGAACGCTCATGATCTTGAAAGTATCTTTCACTCGATCCACTTTTCATTGCACCAATTGAACCCATTCCACGATAATTTTTGTATGTTCTTCCTTGATATAATTCTATTTCACCTGGAGCCTCATTTGTTCCTGCAAATAAGCTCCCAAGCATAACTGAATCAGCTCCAGCTGCTAGGGCTTTAGCAATGTCTCCAGAAAACCTAATACCGCCATCGGCAATAAGTTTTACGGATGTGCCTTTTACAGCACTTGCAACTTCACTAATTGCTGTAATCTGCGGAACACCAACACCTGAAACGATTCTTGTTGTGCAAATTGATCCAGGGCCAATACCAACTTTAACCGCATCTACTCCAACTTTTATTAATGCTATTGCGGCCTCTTTAGTTGCTATATTGCCTACAACTAATTCCATCTTGGGGTATTTTTTTTTAATTACTTTAACAGCATCAATAACCATTTTTGAATGCCCATGTGCTGTATCTATAACAAGTACATCAACACCAGCATTTATTAACTTTTCAATTCTTTCGCGCATATCTTTTCCAACGCCTATTGCAGCACCTACTCTCAATCTTTGGAGAGCATCTTTGCAAGCATTCGGAAAATCTTTTGATTTTTGAATATCTTTTACAGTTATCATTCCCTTTAAATGAAATTTTGAATTAACAACTAATATTTTTTCAATTCTGTGTTTATGTAAAAGTGATTTTACAATATCTTTTGGGGAGCCTTCTAAAACTGTAACGAGTCTTTCTTTTGGTGTCATTATAGTTGAAACTTTTGGAGTAACTTTACTTACAAATCTTAAATCCCTAGCAGTAACGATACCGACTAAATTTTTTCCCTCAACTACTGGGACTCCGGATATTTTATGTTTTGCAGTTAATTCTAAAACATCCTTTATAGAAGAATTTGGAGATGTGACTACAGGATCTGAAATCACTCCACTTTCGTATTTTTTTACTCTAAGAACTTCACTTGCTTGTTTATCCGAAGATAAATTTTTGTGTATTATCCCTATTCCTCCCTCTTGTGCTATTGATATTGCAAGTTCTGCCTCCGTTACGGTATCCATAGCAGCAGATATCAAAGGAATATTTATTTGAATCTTTGGTGTCAAATAAGTTTTTAATGATGCATCAGATGGTAAAATTGAAGAGTAATTTGGCACAAGAAGAACATCGTCAAAAGTTAATGCTTCTTGAATTACTTTTACCATAATAATTTTCCTACAAAAATACATTATAGATTTTTTTTTGAAAAAGTAAACAAAACCACCTATATTATATATAATATATAGTGCGCAAAATTACTCTTTACATAAGATATTAAATCAATATGATAAATTCCAAAGACATAATTTATACTGTTAGTGAAATAAATTACCTCGTTAAAGAAACTATTGAATCTACATTTGAAAAATATTTAATGGTAGAAGGCGAAATATCTCAAATTCAACAAAGCCAATTAGGCCATATATACATAACTCTTAAAGATGAAAAATCTTCAGTAAAATGTACTTTATGGAACTCAAGAATATTAAAAATAGGTATTTATCCTGAATTAGGCTTAAAGGCTATAATAAAGTGTAAAATAACATTTTATGAAAAAACTGGATCCTATCAACTAGATATAATAGAAATATCTTCTGCAAGTGTTGGCAAATTTCACGAAATATTTGAAAAATTAAAATTAAAATTAAAAAATGAAGGATTGTTTGATATAAAATTTAAAAAAAACTTACCTAAATATACAACATCTATATCAATAATTACTTCATTATCAGGCTCAGTTCTGCAAGATATAATAAAAATATTAACAAGAAGATCGGTTGGAATAATAATTGAAGTATATGGATGCAATGTTCAGGGAGCAAATTGTGCTGCAAGCATAATAAAACAATTAAAAATTATTAATGAAAAAAATTCCACTGACTTAATAATAATTGCTAGAGGTGGTGGATCATTGGAAGATTTAATAGAGTATAATAACGAATTGTTAGCGCGACATATTTATAATTCAAGTATACCAATAATCACGGCAATAGGACATGAAACTGATACTACGGTAGCCGACTTAGTTTCAGACATAAGAGCTGCAACTCCTTCTGAGGCTGCAGAAATAGCCACAAGATTATCTTCTAATGATATATTAAACAAAATAAAAAATAATGAATATGAAATAGAAACTATTATAAATAAAAAATTAAGTGACATAAGGTATCAACTAAAAGACCTTAATAATACTATTAATCAAAATAGCCCAATAAATAAAATTAATAACTACAGTCAAACTGTTGATATATATTATGAGACATTAAAATCAAATTTGTTAACTAACCTAATTAAAGAGAAAGATAAAATTAATTTAATAAAAAATAAGCTAAAAGATTTAAATCCAAAAAATAAAATAAACCAGCTTGAATCAGAAATCAAAAACCATAAAGAAAAACTAAAAAATATTTATACTAATATTATTCATTACAAGAAAAATTTAATAATTTTAAAAAAAAACACCCTTAATAACATTAACCCATTAACTATATTAAAAAAGGGATACTCAATCATTTTTTATAAAAACAAAGTCTTAAAAAAAACCTCCGAATTTAAAATTGATGATGAATTAAGAATTAGAGTTACTGACGGAATAATTTTTTCTAATGTTAAAAAAATTAAAAAAAATTAATCTTTTTTTATCCAACTCCAAGGTGTCTCTTTGCAAATAATAAAATATAAATAGACATTGACTATTAAAATTATTAAAAGCATTAAAGCCGCTCCAAGCGTCCAAAGAATATCATGTGGGTGTTTTTGAAAACCAAACTGATTCATTCCCCAAAAACATACTGAAGTAAATATAATTATGACTAATGCAGCAATATACTCTCTCACTTTAATTTCCTTTAAATATTTTTAATGGATTTATTTTACAAATATTATTACATTTTACCAGTTTTTTTTATTTTAAACCAGAGTCCAAAAATTTATCATAAAATATTGCTTCATTAGACATTCCTTCTATTGTCAATTCTTTTATAGCAGCATCTATCATAGGTGGAGGACCACATAAAAAACCTTGGCATTCCTTCATGTTTAACTTACCCTTTTTTATATAATCAGATTGTAAAAAATCAGTTACCATCCCCCTAGCTCCCTGCCAATCAGAATTTTCTGGTTCCATATTTAATACATACACATATTCAAATTTATAATTTGGATTCCATTTTTTCTTTATATCTTCAAGTTCTTTTTCACAATAGATATCTTTTTGAGTTCTAGCTCCAAATAAAAACACTGCATTTCTTTTTACTTGATCAATTGCAGCTTGCTCTAAAACAGATTTTACTGCGCTCATGCCACTTCCGCCTGCAATACATACCATCGTTCCCTTGCCTTCACGATAATAAAATGAACCAT
>CAXNNI010000061.1:0-5717 GCA_964203715.1 Gammaproteobacteria bacterium | reverse complement strand
ATATTATACTTATCAATAAATTACATTAAAAAATATTTTTTTTTAAATAAAAAGCCTAATTTAATTCCAGTTATTGTTGTCGGTAATCTGACTTTAGGAGGAACCGGAAAAACATCATTTGTAATATGGCTTTGTAACTATTTATCGTTAAAAAAATATAATATTGGTGTTATATCTGGTGGATATAAAACTATAGCTCCAAAATTTTTAGAGATTGTTAATAACTTTTCTGACCCTTTATGTGTAGGTGATGAAGCAATTTTAATTAAAAAAAAAACTAATGCTATAGTTTGTAAATGCAAAAATAGAAAACTAGCATATGAGTATTTAGTAAATAATTTTAATTTAGATATAATTATCTCGGATGATGGATTAATACATTACTCTTTAAACAGAAATTTAAATATTGTTTTACTTAACGAAAATAGACCTTTTGGAAATAAATTGATATTTCCAGCAGGTCCTCTTAGAGAATCTTCAAATTCTATAAATAAATATAGCTTTATTATTTTTAACAAAAAAAAAGAGTCTGATTTAAGAGGATTTTATTACGATAATACTAAAATCATTTCTTTTTTAAATTCTAGCGAAAAGAGTATCAATTATTTGCGAAAGAAAAAAGTTCATTTAGTTACAGCTATAGCAAGTCCAGAGATATTAATTAACAATCTTATAGAATGCGAAATTAGTCTTATTATTCATACATTCCCTGATCATTATTTGTATACTCATAATGATTTTCAATTTAATGATAATAATATTATATTAATGACTGAAAAAGATTTTATTAAATGTAAAGATTTTAATCTTTCAGAAGCATATTACTTGCCGCCAAAAATTATTGTTGATAATGATATAAAAATAATGTTGAATAAAGAAATGTCAAATTTATTAAAAAGGTATAAAAATTGATTGATAAAAAATTATTAGATATTCTTGTTTGCCCTGTTACAAAGGGAAAACTATTTTATAGTCAGAATTCAAATGAATTAATATCTATTTCTGCTAAGCTAGCTTATAAGATTGTTGATCATATTCCCGTTATGCTTGAATCTGAAGCTAGATTGATTGGTAATGAGGAGTATGATAATTATAAAAAAATTTACTCATAAATAATGAAATAAAATCTATGAAATTCTATATCGTTATTCCAGCTAGATATGATTCAAAAAGATTTCCAGGTAAAGTTCTAAAAAAAATACAAAATATTACTATATTAGAGCATGTATATATAACAGCCTGCAAATCAGATGCGGCTAAAGTTTTTATAACAACAGATAGTGATATTGTTTACAATGAAGCAAAGAAATTTTGTGAAAATGTTTTTATTACCTCAATTAATAATAAAAATGGTACAGAAAGAGTAGCAGAATTAGCAAGAGTTTTAGACTGGAATAGAAATCTTTTAGTTATAAATTTGCAAGCTGATATGCCTCAAATTCAATTTGATAATATAAATTTTTTAGCTGAAAAAACTAAAATTAATGATAATATTTCAACTTTATATTGTCAGCTTAATGGTAAAAAACTGTTGAAAGATAAAAATGTTGTAAAAATTCGAATAGAAAATTCCCATATAGAGTTTTTTCGAGAAAAAATAAATAATTTACAAAATAATGTTTATAAGCATATTGGGATATATTCTTATTTAGTTAATGATTTATATTTGTATAAAAGTTATCCTCAATCTAAAAATGAACTAAAGTTAAGTCTTGAGCAGTATAGATTTTTAGATAATAAACTTAAAATGTCTGCATATTGTGCTGTAAGTGATCCTGGTATTAGTGTAGATACTCCTGATAATATAGATGAGATAATGGTATTAAATAATTGAATAATATAAATAAATCTTTACTTATTATTGCTCATGGTAGTAAAAAAAAAGTATCTAATATTGAAATTCATCAATTAGCTAATAATATTTTTATTAAGAATAAAACATTTAATTTTGTTCAAGCGTGCTTCTTAGAAATTGCTGATCCCTCTATATCTCAAGGAATAAAAATATGTGTCGATAGAAATGCATCCAGTATTACTATTTTTCCTTATTTTTTAGCTGCTGGGAGGCACGTTATTGAAGATATTCCTCAGATAATTAATTATGAAAAACTTAAATATCCGAAGGTTTCAATTAAAATGTTACCTTATTTAGGTTCAAGCCCTGTCATTATTGACATAGTTAGAACTCTAGCAGAAAATAGTATAAATAATGATATACTCAATAAATAAATAGGAGATCTGTAATGTTTAATGACGACATGAACATAGAAAGCTTTGACAGTGAATTATCTAACGCTATCAAAAATGAAATTAAAAGACAGGAAGAGCATATAGAGCTTATAGCTTCTGAAAATTATGCTAGTCCTAGAGTTATCGAAGCTCAAGGGTCTGTGCTTACAAATAAATATGCAGAAGGGTATCCTGGAAAAAGGTACTATGGAGGATGTGAATATGTTGATGTTGTTGAGCAATTAGCTATAGATCGTTTAAAAAAGCTCTATAAAGCTGATTATGCAAATGTGCAACCACATTCTGGTTCTCAGGCAAACGCTGCTGTTTTTATGGCCCTTCTTCAGCCACATGACACAATTTTAGGTATGAGTTTGGCGCATGGAGGGCATTTGACTCATGGATCAAAAGTTAACTTTTCTGGAAAACTATACACTGCATTTCAGTATGGCTTAAATCCTGAAACTGGAGAAATTGATTATAATCAAGTCGAGCAATTAGCAAAAGAACATAAACCTAAAATGATAATTGCTGGTTTTTCAGCATATTCTAGAATTTTAGACTGGCAGAGATTTAAAAATATTGCTGACTCAGTTGGAGCTTATTTTTTTGTTGATATGGCTCATGTATCTGGTCTAGTTGCAGCTGGAGTTTACCCAAGTCCTGTTCCATATGCTGATATTGTTACTTCAACAACTCATAAAAGTTTAAGAGGACCAAGAGGTGGTTTTATTATATGTAAATCAAATGAAGAAATTGAAAAAAAAATAAATTCAATGGTATTTCCAGGTATTCAAGGAGGACCTTTAATGCACGTTATTGCAGCAAAAGCAGTAGCATTTAAAGAGGCTCTTCAGCCAGAATTTGTAGAATATCAGAAACAGGTCTTAGCTAATGCATCAGCAATGGCAAATCAATTTATAAAAAGAGGTTTTAAGGTAGTGTCTGGAGGCACTGATGATCATCTGTTTTTAGTAGACTTTATTGATAAAGGTATTACAGGAAAAGACGTTGATTTAGCCCTTGGAAAAGCGAATATAACTGTAAATAAAAATTCTGTTCCAAATGATCCACAATCTCCTTTTGTAACAAGTGGAATTAGAGTTGGTACTCCTGCACCTACAACTAGAGGTTTTAAAGAATTAGAATGCGTAGAATTAGCAAACTGGATGTGTGATGTAATTGAAAATATGGATAAAAATGAAGTTATTAATTCAGTTAAGCAAAAAGTAATAGCTTTATGCAAGAAATATCCAGTTTACGCAAAGTCTGTAGCTTTAAATGCTGCCTCTGCCGCGTAACTTGAGTTATAATGCAATGTCCTTTTTGTTGTTTTGATGATACAAAAGTTGTTGACTCAAGACTAACTTTTGCAAATACGCAAGTAAAAAGAAGAAGAGAGTGCCCTAAGTGTCTAAATCGTTGGTCAACAGTAGAAATCTCAGATTTAAGTTTTCCTAGGGTTATTAAAAAAGATAACTCTAGAGAAGATTTTTCTGAAAAAAAAATTGAAAGTGGAATTTTAAGAGCTTTAAATAAAAGACTAATTAAAAATGACTTAGTAGACATAGCAATTCATAATATTAAAAATAAACTTAAATCTATGGGTGATAAAGAAGTTGAATCCTCTAAGATTGGCGTATTAGTTATGCATGAGCTAAGAGAAATAGACCAAGTTGCATACATACGTTTTGCGTCTGTATATCACAGTTTTGAAGATATTAATGCTTTTCAAGATATAGTTAAAATTATAGAAAAAGATTTAACCCCAGAAATGATCAAAACCCAATTAAAATTAATTAACGATGATGTAAGTAATAATAATAAAAAAAAATGAAATCAGAAATTATTTTTATGAATCATGCTATTGATCTAGCAAAAAAAGGTTTATATTCAACTACTCCAAATCCTTCTGTTGGATGTGTTATCGTGGAAAATGGAGAGATAATTAGTGAAGGATTTCATCTTAAAGCAGGTTTAGATCATGCAGAAATAATAGCTTTAAAAAAAATTAATAAACAAATTAACAAGAATATGACTATGTACATAACTTTAGAGCCTTGTTGCCATCATGGCAGAACAGGCCCGTGTACAAAGCAAATAATAGATTTAGGGATTAAAAATATTTTTGTTGCTATGCTTGATCCTAATCCCAAAGTTAACGGCAAAGGTGTGGAAATTTTAAGGAAAAATGGTATTAATGTTCATGTTGGATTATGTAAAAATGAAGCAAAAAAAATTAATCAAGGATATATATCTAGAATAGTTAATAAGTTACCATATATAATTGCTAAGCAAGCAATGAGCATAGATTGTAAAATTAATTCACCAAATAAAAAATGGATTAGTAATAGTTTTTCAAGGGAGGATTCTCATATTCTGCGGGCTTCATCGTGCGCAATAATGGTTAGCGCTAATACAGTTAAAAGCGATAATCCAAAACTTACAGCTAGGATTAATCCTAAAAAATTAGAATTTAATAGAAAAATTAAAAATCCAATTAGAGTTATATTAGATAACAATTTAAACTTAAATGTAAATAAATATTTCGTATTTAAAGGAAATGAAAAAAAAATTATATTTAATTCAGTCTCTTCATTTAAAAACTTAGAAAAAAATATTGATTATATAAAAGTAGAAAAAGATAAGTCTGGACTTAAATTAAAAAAAATTTTTAGTATTTTAGCTTCAACTTATGAAATTAATATATTATTGATAGAACCTGGGCAAAAGTTATTAACGAGCCTTTTGCAAAAAAAAATTTTAAATGAACTTATCATATATAAGTGTCCGGTAATTTTAGGAAATTCAGGATTAGATTTTTGTTTATTACAAAATAATACCTTTCAAAATAAAAATATATCCTTAAAATCAATAAATAAGTTATTAAATGATGTAAAAATTAACTATGAGTTTTTTAGTAAATAATGTTTACAGGATTAGTGAAAAAAATTGGTGAAGTTAAAGAAATTAATAGTCACCATGGTGATATTCAAGTAGTTATATTAACTGATAAAGACTTTGCAGGTATGATACTAAATGGTGATAGTATTTCCATTAATGGTGTTTGTTTAACAGCTTATAATATCTATAATGATTATTTCTCATTTGATATATCAAATGAAACATTAGATATCACTTCGCTTACACAATTAAAAACTGGATATAAAGTTAATATCGAAACTTCTTTGTCTTTACAGGATAAAGTTGGTGGTCATATAGTGAGCGGTCACGTGGATTGTACGGCTAAGGTTTTAAATATATCTAAAGATTTTCGATCTTATAAAATTTGCATACAACTTAATGACAGTTACTACTCTAAGTATATCGTTAAAAAAGGGTCTATATGTATTGATGGTACTAGTTTGACAGTTAATAAAGAAGAAAATGATAGTTTTTATGTAAATATTATTCCTTATACATGGAATAATACCATTATGCAGTTCTATAATGAAGGCACTATAGTTAATATTGAAGTAGATCGAATA
>CAXNNI010000060.1:0-5732 GCA_964203715.1 Gammaproteobacteria bacterium | reverse complement strand
TTTTTTTTATACTAATATCTTCTGCTTTAACTAATTTTTTTTTATTTTTATCTTTTCTATTTTCATTTTATCACTGTGTAAAAAATAATAATTACAAAATTTTATTAGAAAAAAAAATTTTTAAATTATGTTTTATATTATTTTTTTTATGTTTATTATTTTCTTTTCAAAGCATTGGGACTCTAGAAGAAATAATAAGTATTTTAAAAAAATATATTAAATTTCTTTATATCCCGTTTATATATTATTTTATAAAAATTTATAATAATGAAAAAATTATAATTAATTTTTTTATTACTGGAGCAACTATTATTTTGATAATTTCTTATATTAAATATTTTAATTTAATAAATTTTAACTATTTTTATAGTTTTTTAAAATCTACTAATATAGTTTCTATTCCAATTGATATAATTAAAACAAAATCTTCTATATTTCAAAATTATATTAATCATGGGATTATATTTTCTTTTTATAGTTTTTTATGTTTATATATGGCTAAAAAAAATAATAGTTTAATATACTATATTTTTTCATTACTTGCTTTCTTAAATGTTATGTTTTTAAGCGATTCAAGAACTGCATATATTATTTTATTAATTTTAATTATATTTTCCTTTTTTAAAATAATAGCAAACTTTAAAGCTAAGTTAGTGTTAGTATCTATTTTTTCAATATTATTGTTAACACAGTTTTCTGGAAACTTAGTGAATAGAATAAATGCTATTAACATTGACTATCATCTTGTTGAATCAAAGAACTATAATTCATCTCTTGGCAAAAGACTTATATGGGCTAAAATTGGTTTAGAAAATTTAATAAATAAACCTATTTTTGGTTTTGGAACTGGCTCTTATAAAAAAACGAATATTAATTACTTTGATAATATAAGAAATAACAATAAACATGATTATATTACTAATAATCCTCATAATGAGTTTATTAGTATTTCATCTCAGCTGGGTATAGTAGGGCTTATATTTTTTTGTAGTTTTTTATTTTTTTTATTTTATGAAAGTAATGGAATTTTATCATTTGGAGCTGCAATAGTCGTAGTGATTGCATCAGTTTTTAATAGTGCTTTTTTTGACAATATTTTAGGAATTTTCTTGGTAATATTAATAGGTTTGTTATTTCAAAATAAATTTAAGATGAGAGAAGTGCAATGAATTTTTTTATAAATAATTCTGCTTTTAAAGATCTTATCTTTTGCATTAAAAATTATTTTGCATGGTCGTTTTTAGCATACTTTGATTTAAAACTAAAATATAGAAGAACATTTTTAGGTCCATGGTGGGTAGTTCTCGGTGTAGCAATTTCTTCAAGCGCTATGTGTTTTTTATGGAGCGTAATTTTTGGTATGGATTGGAAAACCTATTTAACATATTTATTTTCTGGTTTTGTTATTTGGCTTTGGATTAGCGAGCTAGTATCAGAAGCTTCTCAGATATTTGTATCATATTCATCAAAATTTATTAAGGCTTATCCAACTCCACCATTATTTTATGTTTTTAGAAAATGCTTTTTAAGTCTTTTACTTTTTTTACATCATATACCACTAATCATTGTTCTTGTATTATTTATAAATCATAAAATTGAATTAAATGTTTTGTATTCATTGCCTTTAGGGATATTTCTGGTTTTTTTAAATTCTATTTTTTTTACTGCAAATATTGGAATGTTATCTGCTAGATTTAGAGATCTTGCACCCTTGATAAGTTCTTTAATTCCACCATTATTCCTATTAACTCCAGTATTGTGGAAACCTGAGATGTTAGGAAATTATCAATCTTATGTATACCTAAATCCTTTTACTTATTTTGTTGGTATCGTAAGAAATGATTTAATTGGATTGCATTTTGATATATTTATATGGGTTGGCGCTATATTAATAACACTTATTCAATTGATTGCTTTCTCTATATTATATTCTAGAAAGAGCAAGCGAATTATTTTTTGGATTTAAAAAAATGAAATCAGAAATTATTTTAAAAAATGTTTATTTAGATTTTCCACTATATGATGCCCAAGTTGTGTCACTTAGAAATAAAATCACCAGTATAGGAAATAAATATTTTAGTAAGATTAAAAAAAATACATCTGGTATTAAAGTGATCGAAGGTTTAAAAGATTTTAGTTATAATTTTCAATATGGTGATAAAGTAGGTATAATTGGATCAAATGGATCTGGAAAAACAACATTGCTTAAACTACTTGCAGGAATTTATTCTCCTACTTCTGGATGTATAGAAAAGAAAGGTGAGCTAAGTTGTATGCTTGATCTTGGTTTTGGTTTTGAGCATGATGCTACTGGATATGAAAATATTTTATTGTCAAACATAACGAGAGGTTTAGCGAAAAAAGAGATTGATAAAATATTGCCCGAAATAGTAGAATTTTGTGGTTTAGGAGAATTTTTAAATATGCCATTTAGAACATATTCTAGTGGTATGCAGGCAAGACTAGCTTTTGCTTCAGTTATAGCAACTACACCTGACATATTATTAATAGACGAGTTTTTTTCCACCGGTGATAGAGAATTTTCTCAAAAAAGCAGATCAAAGATTCTTGAATTGATGAATAAATCTTCAATTTTAATTTTCGCATCACATAGTATGGATTTAATAGAAGATATATGTAATAAAGCAATATTAATAAAAAATGGAGAGATTGCATTTGCGGGTAATCCAAAAGAAACAATTAGTTTTTACAAAAAAGGTTAAAATAAAAAAATGAATCAATGTGTTATTTTAGCTGGTGGAAAAGGAAGTAGATTAGGTGAAATTACAAAAAACTATCCAAAGCCTATGCTTGAGATTAATCAAAAGCCATTTCTAATATCTCTTTTAGATATGATAAATAGGTTTGGTTTTGATGAAGTTTTGCTTCTTGCATCACATGCTAATAGTGTATTAATAAAGTATTTTAAAGATCTTAAATATAAAAACTGTAACATTAAAATTATTATTGAGGAAGTCGCATTGGGCACAGGCGGTGCAATAATAAATGCATATGATCTCCTCGAGGACACTTTTTATTGTATAAATGGAGATTCAATAATCGAGGGAAATTGGTTATCTTTAAATCCTCTTTTAAAAAAAAAATACAAAGCGGTTATGGCCTTAACAAAGGTTAATAACTCTAGTCGGTATGGGTCAGTAGAATTAAATAATAATACAGTGGTAAAATTTAATGCGAAATATAATAATTCTGAATCAAACTTAATTAATGGTGGCATATATCTCTTAAGAAAAGAAATTTTTAAAAACTATGAAAAGAAATTTATTTCTTTGGAGAATGATATTTTTCCGAGCCTAATAAAAGCCGAAGAATTGGGTGGAATAAAAATTAATGGGTACTTTATTGATATTGGAACTTTAGAATCTTTAGAGGTGGCAAAAAAAAGAACATGGGGCGAAGCTAAAAAAGCAGTTATTTTTGATAGAGATGGAACATTAAATATTGATAAAGGTTATACACATAAAGTAGAAGATTTAAAATGGATAGATGGTGCAAAGAATCTGATTAAGTATCTTAATGATTTAAATTATTTTGTTTTTGTGGTTACAAATCAGGCTGGTATTGCAAAAGGAAAATATTCAGAAGATAGTATGCATAAATTTCATAAAGCTATGCAAGATAGTCTCATAAAAAAAGGAGCTCATATTGATAAAATATACTATTGTCCATACCATATAGATGGTATAAAAAATGAATATAAAAAAAAAAGTAATAATAGAAAACCGGCTACTGGCATGTTAGAAAATATTGTTAGTGAATGGAATATAAAAAAAAATAATATGATTTTAATAGGTAATAGTGATACTGATATAGATTGTGCAAATAACTTTAATATTCCCGGCTTTAAATATAATGGTTTAGATAATTTAATGAAGTTTTTTTTAAAGAGTGTAAAATATTAAAAATTATGAACTTTAAAGATGATATTCATTATTTTTCTGAAGAAGGTTATATGCTAATTCAAGATGTATTTGCATTAGAAAATTCTTATCAAATAATTAAAGAAGCTTATAGTATAAAAATAGACAAAGAAGATTATTCTCCGATCATGAATCCTCATATGCAATCAAAGGCAATAATGAGTGCAATATCAAATCATAAAATATTAAAATTTGTTGAACATTATTTTAATGAAGAAGCTTTTGGTCTTCAAACAGAATTTTTTTTTATGCCACCAAAGACAAAAGGTTTTACACCGCATCAAGATAATTCTTATATAGAAGCGGAAGAAGGATCATTTATTTCAGCTTGGATTGCGCTTACAGATATTAATAAAGACAATGGGGGATTAATAATTTGGCCTGGATCACATAAAGAAAAAAAATTAGATTCAATTGAGAACTTGAATTCAATAGAGAACTTCAGCAAACAATTAGCAAATCAAGATCAAAATGCAAGAAGAAGATCAACTATCATTCCTAGTATTTATAAAGAATATTCTCCATCTGTAAAAAGAGGAGAAGTTCTAATGATACATCAATGGTTAGTACATTCATCAAATGATAATAATTCTGTAAATAATAGATATGTACTTTTGTGTACTTATTTAAAAAAAGGAGCAAGTTTTAGGCCTGGCAAAACAGCAAAGAGAAAACCTTTTAAATTAGTTAAAAAAACGTGAAAAATATTAAAAAAGGACATATGGGTTCTACAATAAAATTTTCTTCAGCCAAAGATAATGAGCTTTTTTTAAAAGATTTTCATAAGCCAAGTAGAATGATTGAGTTATTTCCATCATGGAAATATCAAGAAAACTATAATATTAATAAAATTAAGTTTAAAGAAGTCATTATTGAAGAACTTATATTAAAAAAACTAGTGGATGAATTAATTTTTAGCAAAGTAAATTATAGCTTGGAAAAATTACATTTATGTTTAAATTTAAAAAATAAAACTTTAGATGAATCTGAGCAAAATAAAATATCTATTAGTTTTTATAAAACTTCAAAAATATTAAATGATCTATATATTAATTTTATTAATGATGTAATATCTCCACTTTTTAAAGAAGATATATTTTATCAAGTTATTCCAACTTTTAGATTTCATTTTCCATATCAAGCTGGTTATAAATGGAATGATAGGTATCACACGGATATTATGCTTGGCCATCCGCCTTTTGAAAATAATATTTGGGTGCCTTTTACAAATACTTACGGAAATAATAGTATGCGCATTACACCTTACACGGAAAGTATGAAACTAATAAATTCTTGTAATGTTGATTTTGAAGTTTTTGCAGAGAAAACTCAGTACGACATTGATTTTATGTGTGATTTAAAAAAATATTCCTATCCTTTGGAAATGAACTATGGGGAGTACATTATTTTGATTCAAAATGTTTGCATTGTTCGCAGTACAATGATACAAATGATACGCGTATAAGTATGGATATAAGAGTTATTCAAGAAGGTGATATTAAAAAATATTCGCGACCATATGTAACAACAGGTAGAAAAAAAATGCCTTTTCTACCAGGTCATTATTTTTCAAATAAGGCTATATGAAAAAAAAATTTAATTTTGAAAAAGCTTATTATTTGTTCCTACTCATCAGAAGAAGTGAAGAAAAAATTATAGATATATATAATACAGATAAAATAAAAAGCCCAGTTCATTTATCTATCGGACAGGAAGCTGTTGCGGTAGGTGTATGTGAGTCATTGCTTCGAGAAGATCTTGTATTCATCACTTATCGTGGTCATGCGTTTT
>CAXNNI010000059.1:0-5824 GCA_964203715.1 Gammaproteobacteria bacterium | reverse complement strand
AGAACGATCCATTTTATTTACAAATGCAATTCTCGGAACTTTATATTTTGTTGCCTGTCGCCACACCGTTTCAGACTGAGGTTCAACGCCTCCTACAGCGCAAAAAAGTGCACATGCTCCATCTAAAACTTTTAAAGATCTTTCAACTTCAATAGTAAAATCTACATGTCCAGGAGTATCAATAATATTTATTCGGTGTTGATCAAATGACTTATCCATTCCTTTCCAAAAACAGGTAGTCGCAGCTGATGTAATTGTGATACCTCTCTCTTGCTCCTGCACCATCCAATCCATAGTTGCAGCTCCATCATGGACTTCACCAATTTTGTGAGATATTCCAGTATAAAATAATACTCGTTCTGAAGTAGTAGTCTTTCCGGCATCTATATGTGCCATAATTCCTATATTTCGATACCGATTCAAAGGTATTTCTCTAGACATTATTTTTCCTTAATCTACCATTTAAAATGTGCAAACGCTTTATTCGCTTCAGCCATCTTTAATGTATCTTCACGTTTTTTGAATGCAGTTCCTTTATTCTCAGATGCATCTTTAATTTCACCAGCAAGCTTTCTCATCATCGACTTTTCGCTTCTTTTTCTTGCTGAATCAATTAACCATCTCATTGCTAATGTATTTTGTCTTGAAGGTCTTATTTCTGTTGGTACTTGATAAGTTGCTCCACCTACTCTTCTTGCTCTTACCTCAACTTGTGGGCGAACGTTTTCTAAGGCTTTATTTAATATTTCTAATCCATCCTTTAAATTATTTTTTTTTGCTAACTCATCAAGAGCACTATAAATAATATTTTCTGCTACAGACTTCTTTCCATGCATCATTAATGCATTAATAAATTTAGCAAGCTGTTTATCACCAAATTTAGGATCAGGTAATATTTGTCTTTTTGGTACTTCTCGTCTTCTTGGCATATTATTATTTAATTATTTTTTAGTTTTAGCAATTTTAGAACCGTATTTTGATCTTCCTTGTTTTCTATTAGCAACACCTTGAGTATCTAAGCTACCTCTGACAATATGATATCTTACTCCTGGTAAATCTTTTACTCTTCCTCCTCTTATAAGAACTACCGAATGCTCTTGCAAATTATGTCCTTCGCCACCAATATAACTTGTTACTTCAAATCCATTAGTAAGCTTTACCCTAGCAACTTTTCTTAATGCTGAGTTTGGTTTTTTTGGTGTAGTAGTATAAACCCTTGTGCATACACCTCTTCTTTGTGGGCATGCTTCTAATGCAGGCACAGTACTCTTTAACTTTTTAGTTTTTCTTGGATATCTTACTAACTGATTTATTGTTGTCATAATTTTCGAACCTAATGTATTCTCATTTTGTAACGCTGGATTTTAGGAATTAAGAACGTTACTGTAAAGGGTATTATTTCTACATAACTTCTATTTTTTCTTGTGAACCAACTTCAGAAAATTCTTTATGCATTAAATCTTCTTTTGTTTTTTTACTTTCAGTATTATACCCTTCTTTTATTTTAACTCTAGCTAATTTTCTATTATTATGAAAATCTAATCCAGTGCCTGCAGGTATCAATCTTCCTACAACAACATTTTCCTTAAGTCCTTTTAAGTGGTCTCTTGCTCCTCTTATGGCGGCTTCTGTTAACACTCTAGTTGTTTCTTGAAATGAAGCGGCAGATATAAAAGACTCAGTAACAAGAGATGCTTTAGTAATTCCGAGCAACAATGGTTCAAATTTAATTAGTTTTTTATTTTCTTCTTTTAGTTTTTTATTTTCTTCTATAACATTTGCTTTTTGAGCCTGTTCTCCCGATAAATAATCCGAAGAACTAGGATCTGTAATTTCAACTTTTCTTAGCATCTGTCTTATAATTACTTCTATGTGTTTATCGTTTATTTTTACACCTTGAAGTCTATAAACATTTTGAACTTCTGTAACTAAATAATTCGCTAATGCAGATACCCCAAGTAATCTAAGTATGTCATGAGCTGGCATTTCACCTTCAACTACGATTTCCCCTTTCTCAACTTTTTCTCCCTCATAAATAGAAACATTTCTATATTTTGGAATTAACACCTCTGAAGTATCTCCTGAGTCATTTGTAATAATTAATCTTAATTTACCTTTAGTTTCTTTTCCAAAATTTACGATTCCTGATGACTCTGCAAGTATTGCAGGTTCTTTTAATTTTCTAGCTTCAAATAAGTCTGCAACTCTTGGTAAACCACCAGTTATATCTTTAGTTTTTGTAACAGCTTGGGGAATTCTCGCAATTATATCACCTATCTCAATTTTATCTCCATCAGATAAAGTTATTATTGCCCCATCAGGCATACTATAATCCATAAATTGTTTAGAATTTATTAATTGAACAACTGGCTTAATATCTTTAGCTCCAGTCCTATTATTTGAATCAATTACTATTATTGATGAGAGACCTGTAATTTCATCTGTTTTTTTACTTACAGTAACGTCATTTTCAAAGTCTATCAGTTTAATCTTTCCAGAAAACTCACTCACTATTGGTCTCGTATGAGGATCCCATGTTGCTATAGTTTGACCCACTACAACTTTTTCATTTTCATTTATATTTAGTGACGCACCATATGGAACCTTATAAAGTTCTTTTTGTCTTCCAGCTTCATCTACGATAATAATTTCACCTGATCTAGTAACGGCTATATTTGATAAATCTTTTTTCTGAATAGTTTTAAGATTTTTAAACTTAATAACACCATTAGTTTTAACCATAATACTATTTGTTGCAACTAAACCACTCGCTGCACCTCCAATGTGGAATGTTCTCATTGTTAACTGAGTACCAGGCTCACCGATAGATTGGGCAGCCATAACTCCTACAGCCTCACCTATATTTACTAGGTAACCTCTTGCAAGATCTCGACCATAGCACATTGCGCATACACCGTATTTTAATTCGCAAGTAATTGCTGTTCTAACTTTAACTTCATCTATTCCATGAATATCAAGTTCTGATGCAATTTTCTCATCTATTATTAAACCTGCTTTTAAAACAAAATTTTTATTTACAGGTGAAATAACATCTTGAGCTAAAACTCTTCCCAAGACTCTTTCTGCCAATGTGACTGTTATATCTCCACCCTCTATTATAGGTTTTATTATAACACCTTCTGAAGTACCACAATCTAATGCTGAAATTACTAAATCTTGAGCTACATCTACCAATCTTCTAGTCAAATAACCTGAGTTTGCCGTTTTAAGAGCTGTATCTGCTAAACCTTTTCTTGCTCCATGAGTTGAAATAAAATACTGAAGAACATTTAAACCTTCTCTAAAATTTGCTGTAATTGGGGTTTCTATAATTGATCCATCAGGTTTTGCCATTAGACCTCTCATTCCAGCTAATTGTCTAATTTGCGCTGCGGAACCTCTTGCGCCAGAATCAGCCATCATATATATTGAATTGAAAGAAGGCTGTTCACAAATCTTACCAGCGCTATCTTTTTTAGTTTGTTTTCCTAATTTACTCATCATGGCTTTTGCTACTTGATCGTTAGTTTTTGACCAAATATCAACTACCTTGTTATATCTTTCTCCATTTGTTACTAAGCCAGATTGATATTGCATCTCTATTTCTTTAACTTCTTCGTATGCAAGTTTTAATATGCTATCTTTTGACTCTGGAATAATCATATCATCAGAGCAAAAAGATATCCCTGATTTGGTAGCATACTCATAACCTATGTACATTAACTGATCTGCAAAAACCACTGTAGCTTTTAAACCTAACACTCTATAGCAAGTATCGATAGCAAGTGATATTGACTTTTTATCCATAGTTTTATTTATTAAATCCAAAGATAATCCTTTTGGAAGAATTTTTGAAAATAAAGCTCTTCCTACAGTAGTTTGAACTCTTTTGTTTTGGTATTCGCTTTTTTCTATATCATAAATGTCGACACGGACTTGAATTTTTGCGTGAAGATGAACTTGTTTCAAACTATATGCTATAGCAACTTCATCAACATTAGAAAAAATCATACCCTCACCTTTTACATTTATATCTTCTCTAGTTAAATAATATATACCTAAAACTATATCTTGAGATGGAACGATTATAGGCTCACCATTTGCTGGGGAAAGAATATTATTTGTTGACATCATTAAAGATCTCGCCTCAAGTTGTGCTTCGATAGATAACGGAACATGAACAGCCATTTGGTCGCCGTCAAAATCTGCATTAAATGCTGCACATACTAATGGATGAAGTTGGATTGCTTTACCTTCAATTAATAAAGGTTCAAAAGCTTGTATGCCTAATCTATGAAGAGTTGGCGCTCTATTAAGTAAAACCGGATGTTCACGAATAACATCATCTAAAATATCCCATACTTCAGGACCTTCTTTTTCTACAACTTTTTTAGCTGCTTTAATAGTAGTTGCTAAACCTCGACTATGTAACTTACTAAATATAAATGGTTTAAATAACTCTAGTGCCATTTTTTTTGGGATACCACATTGATGCAATCTTAATGTAGGCCCAGTGACGATAACTGACCTTCCAGAATAATCTACGCGTTTTCCAAGTAAGTTTTGTCTAAATCTCCCTTGCTTTCCTTTTATTAACTCGGCTAAAGATTTTAAAGGCCTTTTATTGCTCCCTGTGATTGCTCTTCCTCTTCTGCCATTATCTAATAACGCATCAACTGCTTCTTGAAGCATTCTTTTTTCGTTTCTTACAATAATATCAGGGGCTGATAGATCTAGTAATCTTCGAAGTCTATTATTTCTATTTATAACCCTTCTATATAAATCATTCAAATCAGAGGTTGCAAATCTGCCCCCATCTAATGGAACTAAAGGTCTTAAATCTGGAGGAAGTACTGGTAATACTTTTAAAATCATCCATTGTGGCTTATTACCAGAGCTTATAAAGTTTCCAACTAACTTTAATCTTTTAATAAGTCTCTTAATTTTTGCCTCTGATTTACTAGAAAGCAGTTCTTCACGAAGCTTAATTTGTTCTTGCTTTAAATCTATAGCATCAAGCATATCTAAAATTGCCTCTGCTCCCATTTTTGCTACAAAATCGTCACCGTACTGTTCAATTGCTTCATAATATGTTTCATCCGAAAGCATCTGACCTTTTTCTAGATCAGTAAATCCAGGATCAATAACAACAAAAGACTCAAAATATAATATTTTTTCTATATCTCTTAAAGTCATATCTAATAACAAACCGATTCGCGAAGGTAGTGACTTTAAAAACCAAATATGTGCTACAGGACAAGCTAACTCTATATGCCCCATCCTCTCTCTTCTGACTTTAGTTACTGTAACTTCTACACCACATTTTTCACACACAACTCCTCGGTGTTTTAATCTCTTATATTTTCCACATAAGCACTCATAATCCTTTATTGGACCAAATGTTTTTGCACAAAATAATCCATCTCTTTCAGGTTTAAATGTTCTATAGTTAATAGTCTCAGGTTTTCTTACCTCACCATATGACCACGACCTAATCATTTCAGGTGAAGCCAAACTAACTCTAATAGAATCAAAATCATCAGATTCAGTATGCTGTTTAAAAAAACTAATTAAGTCTTTCATTCGAGATCTTCCTCTTTTTTAAGTTCAATATTAATTCCCAATGATTTAATTTCTTTCATTAAGACATTAAAAGACTCTGGCATGCCAGATTCAATATTTTGAGAGTTGTCAACAATATTTTTATACATTTTATTTCTACCTGTAACATCATCTGATTTAACTGTTAACATTTCTTGCAATGTATACCCAGCACCATATGCTTCAAGTGCCCATACTTCCATTTCTCCAAATCTTTGACCAC
>CAXNNI010000058.1:0-5888 GCA_964203715.1 Gammaproteobacteria bacterium | reverse complement strand
ATCTACACACTCTTGTTCTTCTTTTCTAAAAAATTCAAAAGTTGGTTTAGAAAAAGAATCTCTTAGAGTAAATAAAAATGGAACAATTTCGCATAAAATGCACCCTGAAATATTTGGCGCACCGCTTACAAATAAATATATTACTACTGATTATTCTGAGGCTTTGTTAGAAATTGTAACTCCGGCCTGCAATTCAAACACAGAAACTTTGAAGTATTTAGAAAATATTATTAGTTTTGTATATAAAAATTTAGATAATGAGTATTTATGGCCTGCTAGCATGCCATGTATAATTGCTGGTGATACCAGTGTACCTGTTGCTTACTACGGTATGTCTAATCCAGGTAAAATGAAAACTACATATAGAAGAGGACTTGGCTATAGATATGGCAGAATTATGCAGGTAATTTCAGGTATACACTACAACTATTCCTTTTCAGATATGTTTTGGAAAGAGTATTTGCATTTTAAAAATTCAAAAAAGCTTTTGAAAGATTTTAAATCAGAACAATACATGATAATTTGTAGAAATTTATTAAGAAATGGCTGGATAATTCCTTATCTTTTTGGATGTTCTCCAGCTGTTTGTAAGTCATATTTAGCTGGAAAAGCAACAACATTGGAATCATTTGATGAGTATACATATTATGAAAAATATGCAACTTCTTTAAGAATGGGCGATATAGGTTATCAAAATAATAAGGAAGAAAATATGGGGGTAAATATAGATTATAATTCTATAGAAAAATATGCAAAGAGTTTAGAAAAAGCAATAAATGAGCCATCAAAAGATTATAAAAAAATAGATGAGCATTTAGATGGTTATTATAAACAGATAAACGCGAATGTATTGCAGATAGAAAATGAATATTATAGTTCAGTTAGACCAAAACCAGATCCAAGTAATAATCAAAGGCCTTCAAAGGCTCTACTTCAAAATGGAGTTCATTATATTGAATTAAGATCAATAGATAATAATATAAATATGAACTCCGGCATAGATATATACCAAATGTATTTTATAGAGTTACTAATAATACATAGTTTAATAACAAGTGAAGATAAAATATCAAAAAAAGAACTAAAGGAAATAAAAAAAAATCTCATACGCGTTGCACATAATGGGAGATCTAAAGAAGCTAAATTAATAGTTAATGGTAAAGAAGAGTTATTATTAAAAATAATGAAAAAAAAAATTAATGAGTTGAAAAAAATTGGTAATTTTATGCATATTATAACTAAAGACATTCAGTATGTTAATTGTATAAATAAACAAGAATATAAACTTAAAAATGATGCTAATTTACCATCAAGTATAATACTTAAAAAAATGACTAAAAAAAAATTAAGTTTTTTTGAATTTTGTATGGAAAATATTTTAAAACAAAAAAAATATTTTTTAAATTATAAGATTGAAGAATGTATTATAAAAAAATTAAAAAAAGAAGCTATTATTTCTATCACCAAAAAAATTAATTTAGAAAATAACACTAAAAATGAAACTTATGAAAATTATATTAAAAAATATTTCTTAAATTAATGAGTTTTAGAATAATACAATTTGAAAATTTACCAATTATTATTAAAAAATATGATAATAATATTTCATTATCTTTTAAAAATGCTTTAATTAAAAAAACAATGGAGGATGCTGAAGAAAAAACACTTTGGGAACAAGATGGGTCTATTGAGATAATAAATATTAGTCAATATCATGAAGATATTGTAAATGATACAATTAAGTCTATTAGTATAAGTTATGATTTTTATACATATAAAAATATTTTGATGTTGCCTTTTTCAAAAAAAGGAGATTTATTAATAGAAATAGAATTTATAAATAATAATAGTAAAGTTAATATAGCCTGCTCTGAAATAGATATTTTGATGCTAGGCAATCCTAAGTATATAAAGCATATAAAAAAAACGGAATAAATAATGAAGTTATATATGGTATATTTTGAAAATTCATCTTTTTTAGCTGTAAGTAAAAATAATAAAGATTTTTTTATTCCTGGTATAAAAAAACATTGTCCAGCTCAGTATAAAAATATAGAAAATTTTTTAAATTATGAGAGCGAAAGAAAAATTGATGAATTGTTAAAATATATTGATAATTCTGAATTAAAAAAAATCAATATTCTAGAAAAAGATATATTAGCACCAATAAAAAGTCCAAAACAAAATATAATTTGTATGGGTTTAAATTATGAAGATCATATTAAAGAATCAGAAGATTTTTTTTTAAAAGATATTAAAAAACCTCAATATCCAATAGTTTTCACAAAATCAACTTTTAGTATAAATAGGCCATATGGTGATATTCTTTTAAGACCAGAGATTTCTATGGAAATGGACTGGGAATCTGAATTAGCCGTAGTAATTGGAAAACCTGGTATGAATATAAAGAAGGAAGAGGCGTACGATTATATTTTTGGCTATATGGTGCTTAATGATATATCTGCGAGAGATATACAAAGAAGGCATAAGCAATTTTTTTTAGGAAAAAGCTTGCCTGGAGCATGCCCAATTGGACCATGTATTGTCACTAAAGATGAAATTAATGATCCGCATAATTTACGTCTTACATGTAAAGTTAATGGTATTATTAAACAGGATTCTAATACAATATATCAAATATTTGATATACCTACGCAAATAGAAACAATTTCTAAAAGTACTTATTTAGCATCAGGAGACATAATAGCAACTGGAACTCCAAGTGGGGTAGGTTTTGTTAGGACACCACCAGAATTTTTGAAACATGGTGATATTGTAGAATGTGAAATAGAAAGTATAGGTAAAATTGCAAACAAAGTAGTAAATTATAATTACCAGTAATTTTCAGTAGTTATATGCCCAGGATCTGATCTCCTATGTTTTTTTAAGCCAATTTTTTTAAGTTCTATAGTTGATTCTTTAACCATGTCAGGGTTGCCACAGAGCATTATATGGTTACTTTCAGGGCATATTTTTATGTTAGATTTTTTTTCTATCAACCCATTTTTTATACTTTCTGGAATTCTTCCCATCAAAGAGTCTATAGTTTTTTCTCTACTTACAAAAGAAATGTATATAAATCTCTCTTTATATTTATCTGATAAACTATTTATAGTGTCCTGATAAGTAAGTTCTTTTTTATATTTTACAGCGTGTACTAAAATTACTTTTTTAAATTTACTCCACGAATTTTCAGTTTTTAATATAGATAAATATGGCCCTAAAGCAGTGCCTGTTGCGAGCATCCATATGTTTTCAATTATAGGTATTTCATTTAAAACAAGAAACCCATTTCCTCTAGGTCCAACTTTAATTAGACTACCTTTATTTAATTTTTGCAGATGATTTGAAAAATAGCCACTTGGGGCTGAAACTGAGTAAAATTCTAATAACTCTTCATTAGGTGAGTTTACGAAAGAGTATGGTCTAGAAACTTCTTCATTATTAATATTTAGAGATATTTTTGTATATTGACCAGCTACAAATTTTACTTCTGGTGCTTTAACTCTTATTGAATATAGAGATTCAGTCCAATGTTTTATACTTACTACTTCTCCTTCTGTCCATTTTTCTGTCATAATGATACTAAAGTAAATAATGCTAAAATAATCACATTATATTAAATTAAATATAAGGTATATTTTATACAAAATAGTTATAAAATTAAATATATGAAAATAAATTATATAAATGAAATTGATAATAGTAAAGTATACGATGTTTCTGTAAAAACGCCAATTTCTTTAATGCATAAATTATCTGCTAAATATGTAAACACTATTTATTTGAAGAGAGAAGATTTACAGCCTATTTTTTCATTTAAATGTCGAGGTGCTTACAATAAAATTAGCAGCCTAAGTAAAGAGGAAAAAACAAAAGGTATAATAGCAGCTTCCGCTGGAAATCATGCACAAGGTGTAGCTTTATCTGCTGCTGCATTAAATATAAAAGCGATGATTGTCATGCCAATAACAACTCCACTAATAAAAATAGATGCAGTAAAAAAATTGGGAGCCCATATTGTTCTTTATGGAGATTCATTTGATGATTCTTATGATTATGCGTTAAAAATATCAAAAAAAGAAGATAGAGTATTTATACATCCTTTTAATGATCCATTAGTTATAGCTGGACAAGGAACGGTTGCAAAGGAGATAGTTGAGCAATTTAACAATAAACCGGATTTTTTTTTTATACCAGTCGGCGGTGGCGGCTTAATATCTGGAATGTCTATGTATTTAAAAAAATATTATCCACATTGTAAAATATTTGGAGTGGAATCAGATGATGCACCTACATTACACAACTCATTAAAATTTGGAAAGCCTACCAGTTTATCAGAAGTAGGATTATTTGTAGACGGGTGTGCAGTAAAAACGATTGGCGACGAAACATATAGAATATCTCAGAAATATGTAGATGACGTCATACTTGTATCAATAGATGAGATATGCGCAGCAATTAAAGATATATATGAAGATACTAGGATTATGGCTGAGCCTGCAGGTGCTTTATCTTTAGCGGGAATGAAAAAATTTATAATTACTAATAATATAAAAAATAAAATAATATTTTCGGTAAATTCTGGTGCGAATTTAAATTTTGATAGGTTGAGACATGTAACTGAAAGAGCAGAAATTGGAGATAAGAAAGAAATATTGTTATCTGTAAAAATCCCTGAAAAACCTGGAAGCTTTAGAAAATTTTGTGAAGTGATAGGAAAAAGAAGTATAAGTGAGTTTAATTATAGATTCGTCGATAATGAACCGGCAACTGTTTTTGTCGGTATAAAAACAGATAATATTATAAAAGATACAAAGGACATATTTAATGACTTAAATGCTATGAAATATACCTATATAGACTTAACGCACGATGAGGTTGCTAAATTGCATTTAAGATACTTAATTGGGGGGAAACCTAAGCAAATAATTAATGAAAAATTATTCAGGTTTGAATTTCCAGAAAAGACTGGTGCTTTATTGAATTTTTTAAATGAGATGAGAAGTGGTTGGAATATTACATTATTTCACTACAGGAATCATGGTGCAGCGTATGGCAGAGTTTTAGTTGGTATAGATATTAGAAATAACAACCCAAATGAATTAGCTAATTTTTTGAAAAATCTCAATTACCATTATGTTGATGAAACTAAAAATGAAGGGTATAAATCAATTCTTAGATAAAAAAAAGGCCTCTAACTTGAGAGGCCTTTGAATTTATTTAAACTCCTAATTGTTATTTTCTTTTCACTGCAGTTTTCTTTTTAACTGCTTTTTTAACAGCTTTCTTTACTGCTTTCTTTACTACTTTCTTTACTGCTTTCTTTACTACTTTTTTTACTACTTTTTTTACTGCCGCTTTACTTACAACTTTCTTTTTTTTAGTAACAGCCATTTTTTTTCTCCAAAACAATTAATGTTTTATACCAATAATGAGTTTAATGATAAAAAAAGAAAATACAATCTTTTTTTATAACAGTATAGCTATAATTTTTTATAAAAATTTTTATTTATAGTTTATCTTTTTGAAGACTTTTTTAAAATTTATTATTTTTTTATTTATTTTTAAATAATTACTTTTTTTATCTATAAAAATCTAATATTAGCTTATTTTTTTATAGATTTTTAAAAAAATTAATATATTTTAGAAATGAAAAACCGATGCACCGTTATCATTATTTTCCTTGAACCAATAAGTTCAAGTGGGTTTAAGCTTCATGCTTTAGGCTTCCTAATTTTAGGCTTGCACACCAGCTTATGATATTTTAATCCCTATTTATAAGTTAGGTACAAGGAGTAAAATCATATCGAGTACATCAGTCATAGCTAAAATATAGCAAGTTTCAAATAAATAAACTACTACAATTTACTAATTTTCTAATATGG
>CAXNNI010000057.1:0-5969 GCA_964203715.1 Gammaproteobacteria bacterium | reverse complement strand
CATGAACTATATATTGCTGGCGACATGAAAAAAACTATTGGTAACATTAAAGCTGAAAAAACAAAATTAAAATATGGTGGTCCAACAGATATTTTTCCTAAATTAAAAGCACTTGTAATTAATGGATATAGAGTACCCAATAATATTGAAAAAGTTGTTACTGTAAAAAATAAGTTATTTAAAAGTAAAATAAATTCTTTAGACGTAATTTTATAATCTTTTATCACAACTAATTTTGATGATTTTAAAAAATATAAAAATAAAGACATTCCTATTATTAATGTTAAAAATAATAATATAAACAAACCTCTTTCTGGATCATTTGCAAAAGCATGTACCGAAACTAATACGCCAGATCTTACAAGAAATGTTCCAAGTAAGCTTAATGAAAATGTTAATATTGCTAATAAAATACTCCAACTTACAAATATTCCTCTTTTTTCAGATACAATTAATGAATGTAATAATGCTGTCATAGCAAGCCAAGGCATAAATGATGCATTCTCAACTGGATCCCAGAACCACCACCCTCCCCATCCAAGTTCGTGATAGGCCCACCAACTTCCAAGAGAAATACCTAAAGTTAAAAAAGTCCAGGCTACAATAACCCATTTTCTAATCCACAATATCCACTCTGATTTTAATTCTCCATTTATTAAGACTGCAATAGCAAATACAAAGGGTATAGTTGTTCCGACATA
The DNA here is from genome assembly GCA_964203715.1 of Gammaproteobacteria bacterium. Classification (GTDB taxonomy): domain Bacteria; phylum Pseudomonadota; class Gammaproteobacteria; order Poriferisulfidales. The sequence continues at coordinate 5,268 of CAXNNI010000057.1, read as the reverse complement.
TCCCATATAAAGCATTGGAGGATGAATAATTAACCCAGGATCTTGAAGAAGTGGATTTAAATCTTTTCCATTTAAAGGTATAGGAAAATTTCTATCAAAAGGATTAGATGTAAATAAGATAAAAATTAAAAAAAGAAAAATTAAAAGACTCAAAACGGATATCATGTCAACGAAAATAGATCGTGGTATACTTTTAGAAAAAATACACAAACTTAATCCCCATAATGACAATATGAAAACCCAAAAAAGAATTGATCCCTCATGAGCCCCCCAAATTGCAGAAAATTTATAAATATTTTCTAAATATAAATTTGAATTATTTGATACATATCTTAATGAAAAATTATCAGTTAAAAAAGCATACGCTAATAATAAAAGAGATAAAAGTATTAAACAGAAAGAAAAATAAAAAAAATTTCTGCAAAAATTATATCGAGTATCTACATTTATATAATTTTTTAAAAAAATTACTAAAAACACGCATAGTGATAATCCTGCACTTAAACTTAAAAATAAATTTCCTAGTTCTGTAATCATTTTTTAAAAAAATCTCTATTTTTATTTTTCATCATATCTGCAACTTCAGGGGGCATATAATTTTCATCGTGCTTTGCTAATACTTCATTTGCAATAAAACTATTTTTACTTTTTAGCTTTCCTGACATTACAACACCTTGTTCTTCTGCAAATAAATCTGGGAGTACACCATCATATTGAACATTAACTTCTTCTTCAAGATCTATAACAGTAAACGATACTATTAAATTATTTTTTGATTTTGAGACAGAATTTTTCTTAACCATTCCGCCCAACCTAATATTAGAATTTATTGGAGCTTCAGAATTTATTGCTTGTGTCGGAGTATAAAAATAAATCATATTTTTACTGAATGCATAGATTAATAACACACTAAAACTCAATATAGCAAAAAAAAATATTATTAGCTTTACTATTCTTTCTTTATGGTTTTTTGTTAATATCATCCTTTATTTTCCTAATTTTTTTTTTTAACAAATGATGAGGTAAAAAATATCCAGTTAATAAAATCAATATAGTAAATATATATGCGGTGTAAATAAATATTGTATGTTTTCCCAGACCAAAGATTTCAATCATTGATATAATCCTCAAACCATTTACTATTTTTTTCTCTATGGCATATTCCTAGTCTTATTCTTTTTATAAGAACAGTAATAAAATATAAATTAAACACAAAAAACATATAAATAAGTGGTATTAACATAGAGCTATGAACTGATGGTCTATCAAACTTCATGACAGTTGGTCCCTGGTGCAAGGTATTCCACCATTCAACTGAATAATGAATTATTGGAATATTTATAAGACCAACTATTGCAAGTATAGATGCTACTTTTGAACCCTGTCTTTTATCTTCAAAAGATGAGTATAAAATTAATATTCCTATATAAATAAATAAAAGTATCAATTCAGACGTAAGTCTTGCGTCCCATACCCAATATGTACCCCATGTTGGTTTACCCCAGATCATTCCTGTTATTAATGCTATTAAAGTAAAAAAAGCACCAATCGGAGCACACTCAATACTTGCTATTTCCATAATTTTTACTTTCCAAATAAGTGAAATTATTGCAGCTATCGTCATAAAAATATAAACTTGTAAAGATAACCACGCCGCTGGCACATGAACATACATAATTCTGTAACTTTCACCTTGTAAATAATCTTTAGGCGCTATAAATAAGCCCCATGCAATACCAAATAAAAAAAGTATTAGAGTAATAAAAGACAAGTAAAAACCAAGAAGTCTTGAATTAATAAAAAAGAATCTTAAATTTGCAATTTTTGATATATTCATAATTAGCTGTTAATACTAATATGCAATGTATATTTAAGTAAATATGGCATTATGGGTAGAATTAAAGCCAGTAAAGCAGCTAAAATATAAATTTGCATTTCATAAGGCAAACCAGAATTTGCAGATTCTATAGCACTCGCAGAAAATATCAATACAGGTATATAAAATGGAACAATTATTATAGGCGTTAATATGTTATTTTTAGCAACTCCTAAGGTTAAAGCTGAGCCAAACAATCCAAGAGAAATTAAGATTGGAGTTCCAATAATCAACGTTAAAAAAACTGTCAAAGTGCTCTCAAAAGACATACTAAAAAGAATAGAAACAAGAGGGATAAAAAAAATAATTGGAAAACATGTAAAAAGCCAACACATTAAAATTCTAATGAATAGCAAAAGCTCTATAGAAATATCACATGTTAAATATGTTTCAATAATACCATTGTCATAATCATCTTTAAAAAAATTGTTAGAACTTAGTAAAGTAGTAAGTATTACTGTAATCCAAATTATTCCTGGAATAATTTTACTCAACAAAGCTTTATCGGGGCCAAGAACTAAAGGAAAAACAGAAATGATTAAAAAAAAAAAAATCATAGGTAAGAAAATATAATTTAGATTTCTAAAATAAATGTTTACTTCTTTTTTAATAAATATTTTTATCATATCAAGAATTTATGTATTCATATCAAGAAAAATTGCATCTTTAATCTTATGCAAGAAATTAGTGTGTGTAGAAGCAATAGTTATTCCTCCAAAATCTCTGTTTCTCAAAATTAATTCTTCTAATAAATTTTTTGTATCATCATCTAAAAAACTTAAAGGCTCATCAAGCAGCCATATTTTTTTTTTTGTTAAAAATAATCTAGATAATGAAACTTTTTTTTTATTACCCTCTGAAATTTTAGAAACCATATAATTTTTATATTTTTGAAGATTAAAAAAATCTAGTAATTTACATATTTCCTGACTGAGGTTTTTTTTATAAATAGATGAATCGAATTCACTAAGGTATTTAAGATTTTCTGATACTGTTAAATCGTTATGAAGACTATTTTTATGTCCAATATAAACTATATTATTTTTTAAATCACAATTCTGTTTATATATAGAAATTTTATTAAATAAGATACTACCTGATTCAATTCTATGAATACCACAAAGAGATTTTATAAATGTTGTCTTTCCGCAGCCATTCTTACCAGTTACAAATAAAATATCTCTATTTTTTAGATGCATTGACAAATCTTTAAAAATAAATTGACTATCTATAAAAGATGATGCTAGAACGACTTTGACTTCAATATTATCCAATTTATTAACTCATTCAAATATTAAAAACATTATATCACATTTTGTTTAAAAATATAATTCAACCTTTAATATATTTATGCAAATAATAATGTAAAATACAAATCTTAATTCAAGTACAGATAAAAATGAAACAGATATCATTTAAAGAGACAATTAAATCTTATTTTAATAAAAACAAGTCAAAAAATCTTGCTGGGTTAAGTTACTCATCAGATGCGCTATATTTATCAAGTATAGATCTTGAACAAGTATTAATTATAGTTAACAATAATAATGAAGGCAGAAAACTTAAAAAAGAATTATTGTTTTTTAAACAAAACTTAAGAAGCGAAGAAATAATTTTTATTCCTGAAACAGAAGATATGCCATTTGATTTTATAGATTCAGATAAATACTTAAGCTCAAAAAAAAATCTTAACCTTATAAAATATATTAATTCTAAAAAAAAATATATCACTGTAATAACTACAATAAAAAATTTGCAACAAAAAATACTACCAAAGGAAGTTTTAAAAAAAGAATTAATTGAAATCTACACCAGCATAATTATAGATTTAGAAGAATTTAAAAAAAAATTAATAAAACTAGGTTACATAAATAGCTACCAAGTAAATTTTGTAGGTGAGTTTTCTATAAGAGGCTCCATAGTAGACTTATATCCTGGCGGATATAAGAATCCTATAAGATTAGATTTAAATGATATTCATGTAGATTCAATTAAATATTTTGATGCAGAAACTCAAATTACTAATAATATTATTTCTATTGATCAAATATTGATTGTACCAATTAATAATGTAATTTTTGATGATGAAAAAATTAAAATTTTTAGAAAAAAATATCGAGAAATATTTGACGGAAATCCAAATAATAATAAAGTATATTGCGATGTAAGTAATAAAATTTTACCTCAAGGTTTTAATAACTATTTCCCGTTGCTTTATGAAAACTCGAATAGTATTTTTGATTATATTAATAAAATAGATAATATTATTATTTATAACAACTTTGCTAATGAATTAAAAAAAAATAATAGAAAAATAATAGAAAGATATGATGCGCTAATAACACAGAATGAAAATATACTAAATTACAAGTATCTATATATCAACGATAAAAATATTGAAAAAATAGTTTTTAAAAAAAACACTATTGTAATAAACTCAGAAAAAGTTTCTGATAATTCCTTATACCATTATAATATTTCTGCTATTCAGGATATCTCATTCAAACCATATCTTGATTTCCCTTTAAAAAATCTCAAAAATTATATTAAAAATAATTTTTGTACTATTCTATGCATAGATGATGAAAAAAAAATCACACAATTAATTGATATATTCTCGACTTATAAACTTAATTTTCAAGTCGTACAACTTTTAGATGAAATAGATTTTTTACCAAATAACTTATATATTATGAATAATTTTATAGAAGAATCATTTAAAATTAATGATTTAGAAATATCTTTTGTAAAAGATAGTGATATTTTAAAGGAAAAAATTAAACAAAAAATTACTAAAAAAAAATCTAGCTCTTTTTTCTTTATAGACCAACTTAAAAACCTTGATATGGGATCCCCTATTGTTCACGATATTCATGGTATAGGAAGATATGATGGACTCAAGTATCTCGAAGTTAACGGAATATCTAATGAATACTTAACTATATTATATGCAGATAATGATAAGCTATATGTTCCTGTATCTTCACTCGATCTTGTTAATAAATATCATTCGAGTAATGACGAAAGTGCTCCACTACATAAGCTTGGTGGACATATATGGAGTAATGCTAAGAAAAAAGCAAATAAAAAAGCTTACGATATTGCTATAGAATTGTTAGAAATCCAAGCAAAAAGGGTATTAGATAAAACTATAAGTTACAGTATTAATGAATTTGAATACAGCAAATTTTCCAACGAATTTATTTATGATGAAACTGAAGACCAACTTAATGCTATAAATGATGTAATAAATGATCTCTCATCAGATAAATTAATGGATAGACTAATATGTGGAGATGTTGGTTTTGGTAAAACGGAAATTGCTTTACGCGCAGCATTCATAACAGTATCAAATTATAAACAAGTAGTAATTATAGTTCCAACAACTCTTT
>CAXNNI010000056.1:0-6081 GCA_964203715.1 Gammaproteobacteria bacterium | reverse complement strand
GTTTTTATTGGCTTATGTCTTCTTGGAAAGCAAATAGTACATATTTTACATTCTAAACCATTGCAATTTCTAGCAGTACAAAACTCTCTTCCATAAAATATCATTTGCAAATGAAGCTTATTCCATGATGCTTCAGGAAAGATTTTTTTTAAATCCCTTTCTGTTTGTTTTACACTTTTTCCACTAGTAAGTCCCCATCTTTGCGCTAGTCTATGTATATGAGTATCTACTGGAAATGCGGAATAACCAAAGCCTTGTGACATTACAATACTCGCAGTTTTATGACCTACTCCTGGTAATGCTTCAAGTTCTTCATAAGTTTTAGGTACAACGCATTTAAATTTTTTAACAAGGATATTTGAAAGTTCTGATATTGCTTTTGATTTTTTTGGCCCTAAACCGCAAGGTCTTATAATATTATAAATAGTTTCAATAGAAATTTCACACATCTTGACAGGACTATTCGCTTTTGCAAAAAGTATAGGTGTAACCTTATTTACTCTATCATCAGTACACTGTGCACTTAGTAATACGGAAATTAGTAGTTCATATATATTTCTATGTTTCAAAGGTATAGGAATTTCTGGGTAAATTTCATTTAAAATTTTTAATATCAATTCAGCCCTTTGATTTTTTACAGTCATCTTGTATATACCTGAACATTTTATATGTGTTTGATCTTTTTATAATAGATTATATTAAAAAATTTATGATTTTAAAAATTATAACTATTAACTTGAAGTAAATTATACATATAATACTGGTTATGATGTTATTAAAAACGCTACATATTTTTTTCATGACTACATGGTTTGCAGGACTATTTTATTTACCACGTTTATTCGTTTATCATGCAATGACTGGGGACAAATTAAGTTACGATAGATTTTTAATCATGGAAAAAAAATTGTTATATGGAATAATGACTCCCAGCGCAATTCTTACTTTATTATCTGGATTTTTTCTAACTTACTTTTACACATTGGAATATTTTTATCAAATATGGTTACAAGCAAAATTACTTCTAGTATTTATTTTATCAATTTACCATATATTTTGTATTTACCTATATAAAAATTTTTTAAAAAATAAAAATAAAAACTCACACATATGGTTTAGGTGGTTTAATGAATTTCCTGTTGTAATTTTAATTACAATAATATTTTTAGTTATTTACAAACCTAACTTTTAAACTTTTAGTATAGGAATAAATTGTTTTAATATCTCAACATAAACATTTTTTTTAAAGTCAATAACAACATCTAAAGGCTTTGAATGATTAACCCATTCCCATGCATCAAATTCAGGTCTTTCAGAAAAATGAAAACAAATTTTTGAATCGTCTGCAATAAGTCTCAGTAAAAACCAAATTTGTTTTTGACCAATACACATCATGTCGTTTGTTTTTCTTTGATATTTCTTTGGTAACTCATACTTAAGCCAATTCTTTGATCTTCCTATGATGTTCACATCTTGTTTTCCCAAACCAAGTTCTTCAAATAGTTCTCTGAACATTGCGCACTTAATTGATTCATTTTTATTAACACCTCCTTGCGGAAATTGCCATGAATCTTCTTTATATCTTTTACATATTAACAATTTATTACTATTATTACATAAAATTATGCCAACATTTTTTCTATATCCGTTTTTATCGAGCATAAAATTTTCCAAATTTTTAAAACATTTGTATAATATTATATAAGATATGCTATAAAATAAACACATTATGAATATAGTTCTCTTTGATTTAGATAATACTCTAATAAATGGTGATAGTGACCATGAATGGGGAAATTACCTTGCAGACAATAATTATGTAGATGCTAAATTATATAAAAAAAAAAATAATATTTACTTTGATCAATATAAAAACGGAACTCTATGCCCAAAAAAATTTGCAATTTTTTCGTATGAACCGCTTACAAAATATAAATATAGCGATTTAATAAAAATTAGAAAAAATTTTTTCAATGAAAAGATTATTCCTTTAATACTTCCAAAAGCTATTGAGCTTGTTAAAAACCATAAAAAAAATAATGATGTTATAGCAATTGTTACATCTACTAATTCTTTCATAGCTAAAATTACTGCGGATTTTTTTAAAATAGAACATTTATTAGCAAGTATTCCTGAATTTATTAATAACAAGTTTACTGGAAGGCTTCTTGGAGAACCTTGTTTTCAAGAAGGAAAAGTTACTAAAGTTAAGGAATGGATAAAAATTCACAATTTTTCAAAATATAAGGAAATTTTTTTTTACACAGATTCGTATAACGACATTAAGTTACTAGAATATTCTTCTAAACCTATTGCAGTTGACCCTGATAAAAAACTTAAAACTATTTCCATAAAAAAAAATTGGAAAATTATAAGCTTAAGATAATTTATTTATAATAAACTCTTAATTTCTTTATTTATTTTATGATTTTGTGTTCCATAACAACTTACTTTTAAAGCGCCAAGTGCAGATGATAATTCTCCAATTTTCTCTAACGACATTTTTTCTAGAATTCCGTATACAAGTCCAGCGCGATATGCATCGCCGCAGCCTGTTGGGTCTTTTGGGTTTTCTACTTTTGGTGCTGTTATATTAAAATGTGTTTTTTCTGTAAATATACTGGATCCTTTACTTCCATTGGTAACTATTAGAATCTTATCTTTAATAGCAATATCTTTTACTGTTAAGCAAGTGATATCACAATATAATTTAAATTCATAATCATTCATTATGATCCAATTTTCATTTTTGTTAAAAAAATTTAATTCATTTTTATTAAACATAGGCAATCCTTGTCCTGGATCAAAGATATATGGAACTTTCATTTCTATTAACTGTTTTGCGTGCTCTATCATACCATCTCTTCCATCTGGAGATATTAAACCTAATGATATTGACTCGTCTAAAGGTATCTTTATCTCATTAGAAAATTGCATAGCACCTGGATGAAAAGTAGTAATTTGATTAGAATTTTCATCTGTTGTTATATAAGCTTGTGCAGTATACGCGTCTTTAATAATTTTTATGTATTTTGTATTAATTTTATTTAATTTCATCCAATCTAAATATAATCCGGCATCACTTCCTAAAGTCCCAATAACAATGGATTCACTTCCAATAATATTTAAATTATAAATAATATTTCCTGCACATCCGCCGTATTCTCTTCGTATGGTTTCACATAAAAAAGATATATTTATATTATTTAATTCAGATTGAATTAAATGATCACAAAACTTACCTTTAAAATGCAAAATATTATCATAAGCGAAAGACCCGCAAACAACTGCTTTCATAGATTACTCCAAATAGATTCATAAAAAATATTTAATACATTATACTATATGCATTATAATTATTTAAATTAAAATGAAAAAAAATAAAATTATACTTATAATAGGAGGTCACGATCCAACTGGTGGGGCTGGAATAACGGCAGACGTTGAAACAGCAAAATCTTTTAATTATCACTCCCTATCAATACTCACATGTGCAACAGTACAAAATACGAGTAATTTTAAAAAAGTTTATTTAATGCCAAAAAATTATATTATTGAAAGTTATAAAAAAATGGTTAAAGAATTTAAGATAGATGTTATAAAAATTGGATTATTACCTACTTTAAGAGCATCAAAAGAGGTATTTGAAATACTAAAAGATAAAAAAAATAGAAAAATTCCTATAATTATAGACCCAATAATAAAATCAGGTAGTAATAAAATTTTAACGTCTAATGCTAATTTAAATTATATAATTAAAAATATATACCCACTAGCTACATTGTTAACACCTAATCTTTATGAATATAAAATTATTAAAAAAAATAAAAATTTTCTAAATAAAAACAGTATTAAAAACATATTAATCACTAATTATATAGTTGAAAATGGAAAAATAACAATAAAATTAAATAACTATTTAAATAAAGCAAAATTTTTTTTAACTAAAGAATTTAATAGAAATTTTCATGGCACAGGATGCACATTTGCAACTGCATTAGCCTGTAATATAAGTATAAGTAATGATATAGAAAAATCTATAAAAATTTCGCTGACTTTCATGAAAAAAGTTGCATCAAAATCGAAAATTAAAGGAAAGAAACAATTTTTGTTAAATAGGAATGATTTATAAAATGAAAGGTTTATATGCAATTTTAGATGAGAATAACTTTAATTTTAAATTACTTGATAAATATGTTAGTTTAATGATAAAAAATCATATTAGAATATTCCAGATAAGAATAAAATCATCTATTACAAATAAAAAATTAGATTTAATTAATAAAATAAATAAACTTTGTAGTATTAATAATTCTTTGCTAATTTTGAATGACTTTATAGATATATCAAAAGAATTAAATCTTGATGGAGTTCATATAGGTTGCAATGATAAAAGTTTGTTATATGCAAAAAAAATATTAGGTGAAAAAAAAATTATAGGAATTTCTTGTTATAGTGATTTAAATTTAGCATTAATTGCGCAACAAAATGGAGCTTCATATGTTTCATTTGGAAGTCTTTATAAAACAGAAACTAAAGATAACCCTGTTAATCTAAACATAAATATAATCAATCAAGCAAGAAAAAGTATAAAGATTCCTATATGCTTAATTGGTGGGATCAATTCGAGTAATATTAATAGTGCTATTAAATTAAATTGTAATTTGATTGCTATTTCAAAAGGTTTGTCATCTAATAATGATATAATTAAAGTTTCTAAAATATACTATGATCAAAAAAAATAAACTTTCAAAAAAAGCTTTCATTGACTCTAATAAAATATTTCCAGGTGGTGTCAACTCTCCGGTCCGAGCATTTAAGAATGTAAACGCTTTGCCAATATTTATAAATAAAGGCGATGGTGCGTATATTTACGATTTAGATGGAAATAAATATATTGATTATATTGGTTCCTGGGGTCCTATGATTTTAGGGCATGCAAATAAATCAGTTATTCATGCAATAAAAAGAGTAATTAAAAATAGTACAAGCTTTGGAGCTCCTACTTTACTAGAAACAAAATTAGCAGTTTTAATTCAAAAATTTTTTCCATCAATGGAAAAAATGAGAATGACAAGCTCCGGTACTGAAGCAACAATGAGTGCTATAAGGTTAGCAAGAGGCTGTACAAAAAGAGATAAAATCATTAAATTTGATGGATGCTATCACGGACATGTTGATTCGTTATTAGTAAAAGCAGGTTCAGGTTCAGCAACCTTCGGTGTACCATCTTCTCCTGGAATTCCAAAAGATTTAACCAAACATACAATATCACTTGAATACAACAATATAAACGATGTTGAAAATTGCTTTCGAGCTTATGGAGATAAAATAGCTTGTGTAATAATAGAACCAATAGCAGGAAATATGAATTGCGTAATGCCAAGTGTTAAATTTTTAAGGAAAATAAGAACTTTATGTAATAAACATAAAACAATATTAATATTTGATGAAGTAATGACTGGTTTTAGAGTATCAAGAGGTGGTGCTCAAGAATTATATAATATAAAACCTGATATAACGACATTAGGAAAAATAGTTGTGGGAGGTATGCCAGTTGGAGTTTTTGGAGGTAACAAAAAATACATGGATCAACTTTCACCAAGTGGACCAATATATCATGCAGGGACATTGTCTGGAAATCCTGTTGCAATGACAGCCGGTTTAAAAACCTTAGAATTATTATCTAACAAAAATTTTTATACTAAATTAGAAAAGAAAAATCAGAAATTAATGAATGGCTTAAGTATGTTAGCAAAAAAACATAATGTTAACTTTTTAACTAATCACAAAGGTGGTATGTTTGGTTTCTTTTTTACAAAGAAAAAAAAGATTAATAATTTTTCAGATGTACTTAATTGTGATAATTTATTATTTGAAAAATTTTTTAAAATAATGTTATCAAAAGGAGTATATTTTGCTCCATCGGCATTTGAAGCAGGTTTTATTTCTACTAAACATACTAAAAAAGACATTCTCTACACTTTAAAAGCAGCAGATGAAGCATTCAAAAAAATTTCTAATTAAAAATTTTAATTAATTAAATATTTTTTTTGAATCAATATAATCTTTGATTCTATA
>CAXNNI010000055.1:0-6232 GCA_964203715.1 Gammaproteobacteria bacterium | reverse complement strand
TTATAGCACTTTTAACTTGATTAATAGGATTATTTAAATTACTACCTATACCAATATATAATTCACTTATATCATAAATATTTTCTATTTTCATTTATCTTCTTACTTCTATCTATTATTATCGGATTTACTTTTTTGTATTACACACCACTTATTAAAATAATACTTTAGGTCTTGGTTTAGCAGGGATCTTATATATAAAAAATCGTACGCAACTCTAAATTTTTCTAACTTTAATAAACGCTCAACGTTTTGGTTATTTAAATTTAAAAAACTACCTTGTAAAGACCAAATAGTATGTATTACTGACTGAAAAAATTCTGGTATAGCAATATATTTTGCCTGAGATTCAATTGTAATTCTAAAAATTTTATCAAATGATATCGCTTTTTTATTTGAATATTTTTTTTCTAATTCCTGAAAATATGGCCATAAAAAAACCGCATAAATAAAAGAAGGATTAACATGTGATCCTTCTTTTATTCTATGATCAGTATTTTTTAAGGCCAAACTAAAGAAATCATCGTATATTATTTCTTTTTGAAGAATATTATTTGTAAAAGGAAATAAATATTCAAATAAATTAAGTTCTCTTAATTTTTTATAACAAATAAATCCATACCCAGAGTGCATAATTTTTATAACTTCATCAAATAATCTAAAAGGAGAAACATTATTTATCATATGGGCCATTTTTTTTATTGATGCTTCGCACTCATCTGATAACTTTAAGTTTAATTTAGATTTAAATCTTATAGCTCTCAACATTCGAACTGGGTCTTCTTGATAACTTATTGAAGGTTTTTTAATCAACCTAAGTATTTTATTTTTTATATCTTTTATACCATCTACATAATCATGAATTATTTCAGTATCTAAATCTAAAAATAAAGAATTTATTGTAAAGTCTCTTCTAAAAGCATCTTGTGAAATTGTACCATAAACATTGTCTCGCTTTATGGTTCCATTATATTTTATAAAATTTTTTTTATTATTTTTTTTTTTTACATCTGATCTAAAAGTTGTTACCTCAATATATTTTTTATCTGAAAAATAAACATGCACTATCTTAAATCTTTTTCCGATAATTCTTGCATTTTTAAATAAATTACATATTTCATCTGGGCTTGCATCAGTTACTATGTCATAGTCTTTGGGTTTTTTTTCTAACAATATATCTCGAATACACCCGCCAACTAAAAAAGCTTGATAACCATTACTTATTAATTTATCAGATATGTGAATAACATTAGAATCTATATCTTGTTTATAAATCCCATGTTCGTTTCTATGATATTGCTCTAATTTTGTTTTCATTATCATATATAATATAAATAAAACATAGTATATACCATATATAACAACTTATTACTTTTAGATTATTGATAGACTTTTAAAATTTAATAAAAATCTTTTACAAGTTCACTTCTTATTAATTCCGATAAGATAAGCGATGAACTATACTCCGGATGATTTACGCCAATTGAAATTGAACAATTATTTTTAAAATCATTAATTTGATTTTTATTAAACTCCCATCTTAAGAAATGCACTGCGGAGGTCTTGGATCCATCTTCTCTTTCAAGATCTTCGTCAGCTATTGGGAATATGGAATCACTGTTACCTACTTTTATCCAAATCTTTTTTTCTACTCCTTTTAATTTTTTTAATTGCTCTCTTCTTTCGACAACGTCTGCGTATTCTATTAACAGTGTTGCTTTAAGGTTTGTTCCATCTGGTATTAAAGGATTATAGGTATCAAGCTCTTCTTGAATCGCTTTATATTCGAAAATTTTTTCAATTCTTAACATCTCTTGAATTTGGTATTTTATTGTTAGTGAATTTTCAAATAATAAATTTATATGACCACCAACTAATACACTCCTATTTCTTTTAATCATTAATACTTCATCTCTAAATTTTTTTCGTTCAATAGAATACTCTTCTAATTTATATAAATCTTTTTTTCTAAGCATAATATTCTCCATATTATTTAAATTTTATATGCCGACTTTAAAATAGATATTGGATGATTCTCAACTTTTATTTTACTTTTATTTAGCGCATTTCCAATGTGTCTTGCTGCCATTGGGCAGTCACTAGTAAAAATTTCATAATTATCTTTTTCTATTTTTGCAATTACCGGTTTTCTAATTTTTAAAGATTTCTCAAAAGACTCTAACTTTATAGCGTAAGTTCCATCATGTCCTGAACATCTATCTATTACGGTTATCTCTGCTCCTGGTATTTTAGAGAGTATATTTTTTGTCTTTGGTCCAAAATTTTGAACTCGTTGATGACATGCAGACTGATATGCTATTTTTCCCTTAGAATTTTGGAATTTATTATTAAATAAGCCTTCTTCATCTCTATAACTTAAATATTCAAAAGGATCGAATATATTTTTTTGCACTAACTTAACATCATCATCATTGGGAAATAATAATGGAAGCTCTTGTTTAAACATTAGGACACATGAAGGTACTGGAGAAACAATATCATACCCATTTTTTATTGCTTTAACTAATAAAGGTATATTTTTTTTCTTAAGCTTTTCAACAGATTTCAAATCTCCCAATTCAAATTTAGGCATACCACAACAATTTTCTTGTTCAAATATTTCTGTTTGAATATTGTTGTGAATAAATACTTTAATTAAATCTTCCGCCAGATTTGATTCACTATTGGAGCAATAACATGTTGTAAATAATTTTACTTTTCCTCTCGTTTTTTTTGTCTTTATATTATTGGTAGTAACGTTTTTTATTAAATTAAATCTTTTTTTTATATTATTATAGTCAAACTTAGGCAAATCAGCATCTCTATGAATTCTTAAAATTTTTTCAATAATTATCCTTGCCACCCTATTTGTATAAAAATAATTCAATATATGTGAAAAAAATGGGACTGAACTTATTTTAAATAACATATCGGTTGAACTTAAAATATAATTTCTTAACCTTAATAATTTTCCAATTTTGTGCTTCTGATTTTGAAATTTTTCTGCTTTTGCTCTCAACATTAAATGAGGAAAATCTATTGCCCATTCATGTGGCGGAACATAGGGACATTTAGTTTGGTAACAAAGATCACATAAATAACACTCGTCAACAATTTTAACGTAATCTTTTTTATCAACTGATTCTAAATCAAAATTTTTAGATTCATCTATTAAATTAAATAAAGTGGGAAATGCTTCACACAAGCTTACACAACGTCTACAGCCATGACATGCTTCAAATACTCGGGTTAATTCATTATTTATTAATGTATTATCTAAATAAGAATCACTTCTCCAGTCTATGTTATGTCTAGAGGGGGCTAATAACCCCCCTTCTGTTTTTTTTACAGACACTTTTTTCTCCACTTTTATTGAATAAAGTAGCAAAAGAAGGAGATTCCTTTCCCCTTCAATTCTATTAAATTAAGCTACTTCGTCTAATGCTTTTTGAAATCTATTAGCATGAGATCTTTCTGCTTTAGCTAAAGTCTCAAACCAATCAGCAATTTCATCAAAACCTTCATCGCGAGCAGTTTTTGCCATGCCTGGATACATATCAGTATACTCATGAGTTTCACCAGCAATAGCAGTTTCTAAATTCTCTATTGTGCCACCAAATGGTTTTCCTGTAGCTGGGTCTCCACAAACTTCAAGATATTCAAGATGACCATGTGCATGACCAGTTTCTCCTTCAGCAGTAGACCTAAATACAGCAGCGACGTCGTTGTAACCTTCTACATCAGCTTTAGCTGCAAAATAAAGATATCTTCTATTTGCTTGTGATTCACCCGCAAAAGCATCCTGAAGATTTTTTTGTGTTTTTGAACCTTTTAATTCCATAATAAACCCCCTAAAAAAAATTGTATGCAGATTATATTATGTAACTTTAAAAATCTTGATTCAAT
Source organism: Gammaproteobacteria bacterium (assembly GCA_964203715.1). Taxonomy (GTDB): domain Bacteria; phylum Pseudomonadota; class Gammaproteobacteria; order Poriferisulfidales. The sequence continues at coordinate 2,326 of CAXNNI010000055.1, read as the reverse complement.
ATGTTAAAAACTATATTATATATAGTTCAATCCTATTAAAAAAAAATAATTATAAGTTATGAATATATATGAATATTAAAGATTTGGAGTACTTAATTTCGATTTCAAAGCATAAAAGTTTTGTGAAAGCATCTATAGAATGTCATGTTTCTCAGCCAACATTAAGTGGACAAATAAAAAAACTAGAAGATTATTTGGGCGAAAAAATATTTGAAAGAACCACTAAAAAAGTTTCCATTACAAGTTTTGGCAAAGAAATTATTAACAAAGCGAAAACAATAATAGATAAAACCGAAGAAATCAAAAGCTTATCTTCAGATTATAAAAATCCATGGCACCAACCAATTAAAATAGGAGTAATTCCATCTTTATGCCCATATTTGATTCCAAATTTTATAGTAAACTTAAGGAAAAATAATAAAAATTCAAAAATTTTTATTGATGAAGATATTACAGAAAACATAATAAAAAAACTAGAAAGTAGAGAGCTTGATGCTATTTTATTAGCAACAGATATAGATAAAGAAAAATTTGAACAAATTGATTTATTTGAAGAGCCATTTTGGGTGGCATATACAAAAAATAAAAAACTAGACGAATTAGATGAAATAAAAACTAAAGATTTAAATTTAAATCAACTGCTTCTTCTTTCTGACGGTCACTGTTTAAGAGATCAAATAATAGAATTATGGGAAGCATATGATAAAAATAGTAATCCTTTATCAACATACGATACAAAAGCCACAAGCTTAGTGACATTAATTAATTTAGTTGCTGTAGGTGAAGGGTTTACATTCGTTCCAGCACTTGCTATACAATCTGCCTGGACAATCAATAAAAGTATACAAATAAGAAAGCTAAATCACCGAAATGCTTATAGAAAAATACGATTAGTATTTAGAAAAAATTATTATAAAAAATATTTATTAGAAGAACTTGCAAAAGTAATTATTCAATTTTTACCAAATACTGTTAAAAAATTATAGTATATATTTTTTTTCTAACCTTATTAGGCTCTTTTTAATATGAATTAAATTTCCATTTTTTTTTACAGTTTCTCCTAAAAATCCCCCAATATTTCTTTTCCCAATTACCCTGTGACATGGAATAATAAGCTGCAATGGATTATTTCTACATGCGTTTCCAACTGGTCTGGGATGCGAGCCAATTTTGTTTGCGATTTCTGAATATGTTTTAGTTTTTCCGTAATTTATTTTTAAAATTTCCTGAAAAATTTTTTTTTGATATTCAGTCCCAGATAATACATATGGAATATCAAATTTTTTTAATTTTTTCTTAAAATATAAATCTAGCTGTTTTATAATATCCTTAAAAAGATAGTTATTTTTTTTAATTAATTTTAAATTACTGCAAAATTTTAACATAGAGATTTTCTTGCTATCAAAGTTAATTCCTATTGGCCCAATTGGGCTAATATAAACTAACTCGAACATTTCAAGCATTAGCATTACTTTTTAGTTGCAAGTTTTTATTTAATTCTAGCTTTTTTTCCAGATAAATTGCGCAAGAAATATAACTTGGCTCTTCTAACCTTTCCTTTTCTTTTAATTTGTATGCTTTCTATTATAGAACTGTGAGTTTGAAAAACCCTCTCAACTCCTTCTCCATGAGAAATTTTTCTTACAGTAAAGGAAGAGTTAATACCACGATTTTTTATTGCGATAACTATGCCTTCAAAAGCTTGCAATCTTTCTCTTTCACCTTCTTTTACTCTGACTTGAACAACTACATCATCCCCAGGAGCAAAATCTGGTATTATTTTTAAATTTTCTTTATTAATCTCATCTATTATATTCATTTTCATTCTCGGTTTAGAAAGAAGATAATATCTTCTGCTGAGCTTTTATGAAAGCTTTTTTTTAATTAAATCAGCTCTTTTACAATTTGTTAGTATTAATGCTTGAGTATCTCTCCATTTCTTAATATCCTGATGATTGCCACTTAACAATACCTTTGGGACACTGACATTCTCAACAACTTCTGGTCTTGTATAATGCGGATATTCTAAATATCCATTAGAAAATGACTCGTCTTTATTAGAATCTTCATTACCTAAAACTCCTGACACCAATCTAGCAATTGCGTCTATTACAACACATGCAGCAATTTCTCCACCACTTAAAATATAATCACCTATAGACCATTCTTCATCAACCTCTAGATCAATAAATCTTTGATCCACTCCTTCATATCGACCAGCAATAAGAATTAAATCATAATTATCAGCTGCTTCTTTAATTACTTCTTGATTTATATTTCTTCCTTTTGGAGATAGATATATACATTTAAAATTATCTAGTTTAGA
>CAXNNI010000054.1:0-6245 GCA_964203715.1 Gammaproteobacteria bacterium | reverse complement strand
AATTCGATAATTTAATCGATCTCGATTTTCTTAATGAAGTCGCTAATATGGTTGAGTTTCCATATCTTTACATTGGAAGCTTTCCTAAGAAGTATTTAAATTTACCGCATGAAGTTTTAAAGTATGTTATACAAGACTCTCAAAAATATTTTGTTTTATATAAAAACGGAAAAATTATAAATTACTTTATTGGCGTTTCTAATGTAGAAATAAATAAAGGTATTATTCAGGGTAATGAAAGAGTCATAAGACCGAGATTAGATGATGCTCAGTTTTTTATCTCAAAAGATTTATCTAATAATATTTTTGAAAAAAAAAGTCTTTTAGATAAAGTAATTTTTCATAAAAAGCTTGGTAGCATATCTGAAAAAGTTCAAAGAATAGTAGAGTTATCATCATACTTAAATAGTAAAAGTCATAATGATGAAAATCATTTTTATAAAAAAATAGCCGAGGTTTGTAAAATAGATCTTATTTCTAATATGGTGGTAGAAATTCCAAAACTGCAAGGCTATATAGGAAGCTACTATGCCTCAAAATTAAATATGGATAATATTGTCTCCTCTGGAATACGCGAGCATTATGCACCAAGGAATCCAGAAGATGATTTGCCTTCAGATATAAGCTCACAGATTGTATCAATTGCAGATAAGGTGGATACTATAGTAGGAATTTTTTTAGTAAATGAAAAACCAACTGGAACTAGAGATCCTATAGGTATTAGAAGATCTACCAACGGAGTTTTAAGAATGATTTTGCAAATGGATTATAATATTAGCCTAACAGAATTAATCAATAAAGCTTATGAAGTAATTTCTTCTAAATTTAGCTTATTAAAAGACAACAAAAAAAGTTTAAGTGATTGTCATATTTTTTTAAAAGAAAAATTAATTTCTTTATTAAAAGATAATTATGGTTTTGAAGAAAATATTATTTTTTCAGTAATAAATAATAGTAAAAATATTATTCCAAAAGATATTTTAAGAAAGATTAATGCAATTTCTAAAATAAGAAATAACCAGAGTTATAATGAATTGTTTTCTAATGCAAAAAGAGTTTCTAATATTTTAAAGAAATCTGATTTTAAGTTACCAGAAAAAATTAATAAAAATTTATTAAAAGAATTTAGTGAGAAAGAACTTTATAATGGTGTTAATGAAATAAAAAAAGAATTACAGTTATTTTTAGATACATATAATTATATAGAATATCTTAAGAAAATGAATACTTTAAATAACTATATAGAGCACTTTTTTCAAGAAGTAATGATAAATACTGATGATGAAGATATTAAGCTGAATAGATTGTCATTATTGTATGAGATTAATAAGTATTATAATAAGGTAGCTAATTTTTCGATTTTAATTCATTAAAAATATAAATATGATTTATTACATCCAAGAGTATATTAAAAAAAAATTTTTTCCTTTTAAAGATTGGATTAAAGATCTCAAGAATCCAGATATTTTAAAAGCAGATATTTTTGCAGGACTTACCGTTGCTTTAGTATTAATTCCGCAATCTATGGCATATGCTCAGTTAGCAGGATTACCTCCATATTATGGTTTATACGCATCATTTGTTCCAGTACTTGTAGCTTCTTTATTTGGATCTTCAAGACAATTAGCAACAGGACCTGTGGCAGTAGTTAGTTTATTAACAGCTGCAGCCTTAGAGCCATTAGCTATTGCAGATCCTTCAGGTTATGCCGCTTATGCAATAATGTTGGCTTTTTTAGTAGGTATATTCCAACTCTCTTTAGGATTTTTAAAAATGGGCGTATTAGTTGATTTTTTATCTCATCCTGTTGTAACTGGATTTACAAATGCTGCCGCCATAATAATAGCAACGTCGCAATTATCAAAATTTTTTGGCGTAAGTGTGGTCTCACATGAATATCATTATGAAACTATAATTAATGTAATACTTCAAGCTTCAACTAATACTCATATGCTAACTTTGATGATTGGTCTTTTAGCTCTATTTATAATTATATTTGTTAGAAAAATTTCAAAAAATAAATATCCTGCGGTTTTGATTTCAGTAGTTATTACTACTTTTATATCATGGTACATAGAGTTTGAAAAAAATTTTGGAGGCAAGGTGATAGGTTTTGTTCCTAGTGGTTTACCTGCTATTCAATTACCTCAAGTTGATATATCACAGTTATTACATTTGGGAGGAGTTGCTATCGCTATTAGTATTATAGGTTTCATGGAAGCTATTTCTATTGCTAAATCTATGGCAACACAAACTAAGCAGAAATTAGATGCGGATCAAGAATTAGTGGGTCAAGGCTTAAGTAATATTGCTTCAAGTTTATTTCAGGGATATCCAGTTTCTGGATCTTTTTCTAGATCTGCTGTGAATATATCTGCAGGAGCAGTGACAGGGTTTTCGTCGGTTGTTACTAGTCTGGTTGTAGGCGTGACATTGTTATTTTTAACCCCTTTATTATATCATCTTCCGCAAGCAGCATTAGCCAGTATTATTATAAACGCAGTTATACATTTAATAAAAATTAAGCCAATAAAGGATGCTTGGAAAGTACAAAAACAAGATGCCATTATTTCTATAATAACTTTTATAGTTACGTTAGCACTTGCACCACAACTAGAAGTTGGTATTTTAGTTGGAATAATCTTGTCACTCGCAAGTTATTGCTATAGATCCATGAGGCCTCGAGTAATTTGTTTATCGAAAAACGAATATGGTATATTTAGAAACTCAGATACAAATCATATTTCTAAGTGTTGCTCAATATCTGTAATGAGATTTGAGGGTCCTTTAATTTTTATAAATTCAGGACATTTTGAGCACGAAGTTATCGAAAGAGTGGCAACAAAATCAGAATTAAGATATTTTATCATTGATGCCATAGCGATAAATGAAATAGATGCCACAGGTCAGGAAATGTTAAATAGCTTGGCATCTAGATTACACGAGCAGAATATACAATTATTATTTGCAAGAGTTCACAAACCTATCCAAAAAATTTTTGATGATATAGGTTTTTCAAAAGGAATATGGGAAAACCATTTTCATAGAACAATCGATGAAGCAATAGAATATGCGTGGGAAAACTTGGGTTGTACAAATGTATTGCCAAAATTTTGCGAAAAAGAAATATGCCCATTAAATCGAGACATTCCTGGCTTGTCTTCAATATATGAGGCAAGTATAAAAAAATAATTTATATTAATTCGTAGCATAAGTTTGTAATTTTATGGTCGCAAGACATTCCTTTTTTTTCAAATTTAGTTAAATCTCTTTCTTTATATATGTATATATCAGAAATTTTTAAATATTTATTATTATTATTAAATAAAGAGATAATATTATCTGCATAATTTGTCCAGTCTGTAACTATTTTAATAAATCCTTTTTTTATTATTTTTTTACTTATAAGATTTAAGAAATCATTATTTATGATTCTTCTTTTATTATGTTTTTTTTTTGGCCACGGATCTGGAAAAAATAAAGATACTCCGTATAAGGTTTTATTTTTTATAAAATCTTGTAAAACTAGTATGGCGTCATTGTTAATAATTCTTAGATTTGATAATTTATATTTATCAATTTGCTTTAAAATATTTACTATCCCTTGCTCATAAACTTCTATACCAATAAAATTTATATTAGGATATTTATTTGCAATATTAATGAGAAGCATGCCATCTCCAAAACCGATATCTAAAATACATTGGTTTGTGTTATTAAACAGATTTTGAAAATTTATTTTTTTAACACTAATTTTAGTATAATTTTTATTATTATTAATATTTTTTAAATATTCTTTTTGTGTAGCTGTTAATCTGCCATTTCTTTTAACATAGCTTTTTATGTATGATTTTGGTCTATGAAATAGCATTTTTTTTATTGCTTGAAGGAATCGCAATATCACTAATTTTCATTCTTTTAGCTTCAAAAGCTTTTCTTCCAGATATTACTGCATATCTCATAGCCTCAGCCATAATAATTGGATTTTCTGCCATTGCTATTGCTGAATTTAATAAAACACCATCACAACCAAGCTCCATTGCAATAGTTGCGTCACTTGCGGTACCAATGCCAGCATCCACAATAATAGGAACATTTGAATTATGAATGATTTTTTTGAGATTTGATGAGTTGATTATTCCTTTCCCTGTACCAATTGGAGACCCTAAGGGCATAACAGCAATACATCCTATCTTTTCTAAATCTTTTGCTAATTTAATATTGACTGTCGTATACACCATTACAGCAAATCCTAACTTAACCAATTCTTTTGCTGCGATCAAGGTTTCTTTTTCATTTGGTAATAAAGTTTCTTTATCTTTTAGAACTTCTAATTTAATAAGATTATCATGTACCAGTTCTCTAGCTAGAAGTGACACTCTAACAGCGTCATCAGCAGAATAACATCCGGCCGTATTTGGTAATATTTTATACTTTGAAGGATCAATATAATCAAGAAGATTTTTCTCTTTTTGGTTCTGCCCTATATTTACTCTTTTTACAGCCACAGTTATTATTTCAGCACCACTTGCTGTTAGAGCGCTTTTAGTTTCTTCAATGTTTTTATATTTTCCACTCCCAATTATTAATCTAGATTTATATGATTTATTATTTAGATTTAAGCACATTTTTATCCACCACCAACTGCCGTAATAATTTCTATTATATCATTATTTTTTATTATTTTTTTCCCCCATAAATTTTTTGTTATTATTACTTTATTTATTTCAATTACAATATTATTTTTAATAATATTATTTAAAGTTAAAAAGTTTTCTATACTAACTTCTTTTTTTAAAAAAAATTTTTCCCCATTAAGAGTTATATATATCATTTAGTAATGTATTCCTTCATAGTTTTAACATAATGTTTTGCCGAAAAAGATATATAATCTATTTCTTTTTTAGTTAACTCTCTTATGGGTTTAGCAGGTACACCTTTATAGAGCATGTATTGTTCAACAGTTTTATTTGGTCCTAGAAGACTACCAGCGGCTATCATTGAATTACTTTTAACTCTAGCTCCATCTAAAATAATGCTTCCTATGCCTATTAGACATTGATTCTCTATAATACATGAATGAAGAATTGCTCCATGACCAACAGTTACATCATCTCCAATAATTAAAGGATAACCACCAGGCGTAAAAATATTATCACTCGTAACATGAAGAATTGCTCCGTCTTGAATATTTGTTCTTTTTCCTATTTTTATCGAATGAACATCGCCTCTTATTGATGCATTAGGCCATATTGAAGACTCTTCACCTATTGTGACATCACCAATTATCGTCGCTCTTTCGTCTACATAAGCTTTTTTATTAATAACTGGCTGAGTTCCTTTAAATTTTCTTATTGTCATTTATTTGTTGTATCATATATATCTAAGTCATATTAAATTATTTTTATATGTTTAAAAATAAACTTTTTTTATATATCAAACTAATGAGGCTGGATAAGCCCATTGGTATTTTTTTATTATTATGCCCTTCATTTTGGGTTATTGCATATTCAAATGAAGGTAATCTTAATAATCAATTAAGTTTAATATTTTTGATAGGAGTAATTACTACAAGAACTATTGGTTGTGTAATTAATGATTTTTTTGATAAAGATTTCGACAAACATGTCATTAGAACTAAGAATAGACCATATGCATCTAAATTAATTAGTACAAAAGAAGTTTTAATAATATTTACAATATTAGCTATGTTGAATTTAAGTTTATTTTTTTTCTTAAATTTAAAAGCTATATATTTTTCTTTAATAGCAATTATATTTATAATATTTTATCCTTTTACAAAAAGATTTTTTAAAGCACCACAAATTTTTTTAGGTTTTACATTTGCTACTTCTACTTTTATATCATATGCAGCTGTAACTAATTCTTTTCCTAATTTTATTATTATTTTATTTTTTTTTGGAACTTTAGTTTGGGTTACTATGTTTGATACTATTTATGCAATGTCTGATAAAAAAGATGATCTTAAAATAGGTGTAAATTCAACAGCTATTTTATTCGGAGATAAAGATAAAATTGCTGTCGCATTATTGCAATTTATTTTTTTTGTTATTTTTTTATATATTGGCTACTTAAATGAATATAGTTATATTTATTATCTTTTTCTTGTATTCGCTATTATGGTTGGCGTGTATAATCAGCTATTAATTAAAAAAAGAGATTTAGCGCTTTGTATGACCGCTTTTAAAAATAATCAATATATAGGTTATTTAATTTTTTTTGGT
>CAXNNI010000053.1:0-6277 GCA_964203715.1 Gammaproteobacteria bacterium | reverse complement strand
TATTATCTGACGTTACTGCATACATTTGTAGTAATTTTGCTTGTGAGGAACCTATTATTAATATTGAAAAATTTATAACTAGAGTTGCTCTACTATGAAGATATTAATTTTTTTCAAAAAACTATTAAAATTTATTTTACTAATAATCGATACAAAAAAAATAATATTTGATATTGGAAAATTTGATGTATGTGCAAATGACGTTCAAGCTGAAAAAATAAGACTATGGTTTCAAAAAATATTAAATATAGTAGATATTAAAATAAAAATTAAAGGAGAAATTAAAAAAGGCAATTTTTTAATAGTTTCAAACCATTCGTCTTGGCTGGATATCGTTATACTAGGTAGTATTTTTAAAACAACTTTTCTTTCAAAAATAGAAGTAAGTCGTTGGCCAGTCATCGGCAGAATTACTACATCAGTTGATATGCTTTTTATAGATCGCGGGAAAAAAAATGCAGCAGCCGAATCTATTAAAAATATTTCCAATTTTATTTCACATAAAAGAAACGTCACTATATTTCCGGAAGGCACATCTTCAGGAGGAAAAACTTTGTTAAAATTTAAACCTAGACTTTTTTCAAGTTGCGTAGATGAAAATTGCCAAGTACAATGTGTTGTAATAAAATACCCATATAAAAATAAAAAAATTCACCCTTATGTTCCATTCGTTAGAGGTAATTCATTATTCTTTAATATTATAAAAGTTTTATTTAGTAATGATATTAAAGCCGATATTACAATACTAGAAATAGTAACTACAGAAAATAAAAATAGAGATACTATATCAAATGAATGCTATGAAATAATAAAAAAAAATTTAGAAAAAAATGTCAATTAATTTTTTAGAAAATGTTTTTAATTTAATTATTTCACTTGATAAAAGTCTAATTGTAATAATACTTTTATCACTTAAAACATCTCTACTAGCTTTACTAATAGCAACACTTCTCAGTTTACCTGTTGGCTCATATTTGGTTTTTTATAATAATAAATTTCAATATTTTATTATATTAATGTCAAATACTTTTATGGGATTGCCGCCAGTTGTTCTTGGTCTTCTAATATATATTTTAATATCAAAAAGCGGAATTTTCGGATTTTTAAACATACTCTATACCCCAAGTGCAATGATACTTTCTCAAACATTATTAATTATACCAATTATTATATCTTTAACATATGAAGAAATTTATAAAAAAAATAAAAAATATAATATTTTATTAAATTCACTAAATTTAAACAATTACTCAAAAGCAAAAACTTTAATTTATGAAAGTAGATACGCACTAATAACAGTTATTTTAACTGGTTATGGACGAGCAAGTGCAGAAGTTGGCGCAATATTGATTGTAGGGGGTAATATCAATAATTACACAAGAGTAATGACTACAACAATTGCTAATGAAACTAACAAAGGAAATATAGAAATTGCAGTTTTACTTGGAATAATTTTGCTTATAATATCATTAATCATAACATTAATAATAAGATCTATTAGAAAACTATACTAAATGAAAATTTTACCTCTAAAAGTAAATAACTTAAATTATTTGATAAATGAAAATTTTATTTTAAAAAATATTAATTTATCTATAAATGACGAAAATATAACGATAATTTTAGGTAATAATGGCGCTGGTAAAAGTTCTTTATTAAATGCATTACATGATTTAATCAAAGTACCTAAAAATACAATAACATGGAATAACTTGCCAACGTCTTCAATAAAGATTATGCAATCAATGGTTTTTCAAACCCCAATTCTATTTAATAGATCAGTATATGATAATTTAGATTATATAAAAAATAAAAAAAAAGTATTAAGCAAATATTGTGTTGAGAAAATTATTGAAAAACTAAATATAAAAAATATAGAAAATATTAATGCTAAATATCTCTCAGGAGGTGAGAAACAAAAAGTTTCCATAGGTATGGCGCTAATTGGGGAACCTAAAATAATTTTTTTGGACGAACCGACATCTCATTTAGACCCTCAATATAAACACGAAATTGAAAATATAATTAAAGTTATTTCTACTAATGGAATAAAAGTAATTATGACTTCACATGATGTATCTCAAATAAAAAGAATTGGCGAGGAAATTATATTTTTAAATAAAGGTGAAATTATTTATCATAACAGCATAAAAAAGTTTATTAATGCAAGCCACTGCGATATTATTAAAAATTATATAATGTATGGTTAGATTTAAAAAAAATTTAAGTTATTATTTGCGTGCTTTATAATTCTATTTTTTAAAAAATCTGATCTCTGTAGTCTATGCATAGCAATTTTAATCACTTCGTTTGCTAATTTATTTTCAATAGAAAAAATTTTCTCTATCAATTTTAGTTGCTGTCTAGCTTTTTTATTTATTATTTTCTGATTTCTTGCATAATTAACAAAAAAATTTACATTATAAAAATTTTTTTTATCATTATTGATTTCACGAATAATTTCTATAATATCTGAAATTCCTAAATTTAAGCCCATACCTGCAATTGGGTGAACGGAATGCGCAGAATCCCCTACAAAAATAACACTTTTTTGCTTATATTGGGATAAATCACAGCCAATTAGTTTAAAACTAATTATCTTAGAGGTCATCTTTAAGTCTCCAAATTTATTGTCAGTAATTTTTTTAATGAAATTACATATATTAGCTTCTTTAAAGTATTCTTTTTCAAAAAATTTATTTTTTATGCTAACAACCATAGAAAATAAATTACTTGAAATTGGCAAAAAAGCTATTGGCCCTGATTCAAGAAATACTTGGTAGGCTGTATTATTGTTTTTGTTCTCATGCTCTATATTAAAAACTAAAGCTTTAGAATTATAGTCATCATAAAAGTTTTCAATTTTTAATTTTTTCTTAATCTCAGAACTTGAGCCTTCACAACTAAAAATATATCTAGCTTCAATATTTTTTTTATTATCTGTAATTACTATTACTTTTTCAATACTATTATCTAATGTAGATATAATGCAATTATCGTATAAAACTATGTTATCACTCTTTTTAATCTGGTTGAGTAGAGGAAGTATAATTTTAGTACTTTGAGCTATGTATCCAATATTTTCAGTTTTATATTCTTCTGAAAAATTAAGAATATTATTTTCTTTAAAATCTCTATAATATAAATTTATATTAACTATATTATTTATATCATCAATATCTTTCCATATATCAATACTTTCAAAAAATAATCTTGTTTTTCTTGTTATTGAGTAAACTCTGTTTGACTGAAGTGTATTTGAAAGATTTTTCTCAATTATAACTACTTTTTTACCTTTCTTGCTTAAAGATATTGCCAGAGCCATACCAATAATACCTGAACCAACAATTATAGCATCAACTTTCATGTTTAATCTTTCAAGGTTGAGATTAAAGACTGCGAAAAATTTACACCGAGTAAAAATCTTACTAAATTTATCCTAAAAGATTTATTTATATCCATAAACATAAATAAAATTCCTATAAAATTATTTTTTAAAATACCACCACCATGAATATATGATGCTAAAAAATCTGTAAATCTCACTAATCTATTTACTTCTTTAGTTCTTTCATCATAATATTTTATAAATATTTCAAAAAAATCAAGTTTTCTAGTAAACTCTGCTTTTATAATTAAGTCTGCTAAAAATGCGCAGTCTCTTAATGATAAATTAAAACTCTGAGCAGCAATAGGATGTAAAGTATGAGCAGCATCCCCGAGTAAACAAACATTATTTTTTATGAATTTTTTATAATATTTCATTTTTAAGGGATAAATTTTAATATTGTTTATTTCAGATATAAGACCACACTTCCCTCCAATTAGCTCTTGAAAATAATTTATATATTCAGAAGAATTAAATTTTTTTATGGAAATAGTTTCATCATTAGTTGTTGAATATATTAAAGTCCAAATATTTGCTTTTCTGGGTATAATCCCTAAAATGCCATCATCTGTAAATCTTTCATATGCAGTATCTGAATCAGATTTATTAGTTACAAGTTCGCATACAATTGCATTTTGATTATAATCTTTTTGTATTTTATCTAAAAATATTTTATTTTCAATATCATCTTTGGAACCAGTTGAAAATATCACAGACCTAGAAAATATTTTTTTTTCTTTAGATTGAATCATGTAATTTATTTCGATAATTTTACCATTTTTAATACCAAAAACATTTGCTTCTTGAATAAAACTTATGTTATTTTCACTCTCTATATTCTGATAAAGAGTTTCCATAAGAACTTTAATAGATATCTGGTAGCCTAAAGAATCTAAATTTTCGTCATATGCTTTTACTATTGTCGATCCAAAAATATTTTTTTTTGAGATATGAATATTTTTAATCTTAGTAACGAACTTACTTAGTTCATTCCATAACCCAATACTTTCAAGTATTACTTTACTTGTATTAGATAACACTATGTAACGATCATTACTAATAATATCTAAATAATTCTTTGGCTTTATATCAATTAATGATATTTTTACGTTTGTTTTTTTTAATAAATTACTTAATGCTAGGCCTGTTAATCCTGACCCTATAATTACTATATCCTCTATTTTTTTTGATATCATTGTGTGGAACCCACTAAGATACATCATTGCTTCTAGTACAAATTGCCTCTATTTCATGGCGTTTTTTCGCTAAATCTTTTGTTATAACTTCATTACCATTTTCTGTTATTAAAACATCATCTTCTATTCTTATGCCAATGCCTCTCCATTCCTCTGGTACCTTTTCATAAAAAGAATTTATATAAATTCCAGGTTCAACAGTTATTACCATTCCAGGTCTGAATAAAATTTTTTCATACTCTCCAACATCATGCACATCTAAACCTAACCAATGACCCGTTTTATGCATAAAAAAATCCTTATATAAGTGGTTTTTTAATACATTATCGATATTTTCTGATATTAAATTTAACTTAATAAGACCTTTTGAAATTTCTTCAACAGTTACCTGATGAACTTGATCCCAGGTAACTCCGGGTTTTATAAAATCAATAGTTTTCTCTTGAGCACTTAAAACAACGTCATAGAGCATTGCTTGCTCTTTAGTAAATTTGCCATTTACCGGAAAAGTTCTAGTAATATCTGAAGCATAACCCTGATACTCTGCAGCAGCATCTACTAAAACTAAATCATTGTTTTTTAGTTTATCATTATTCTTAATATAGTGCAGTATACATGCGTTATTTCCACTTCCAACGATAGGTATATACGCTTGGTTCATATTATTTTTATTAAACTCATATTTAATTTCAGCATCTAGTTCATACTCGAACATTCCTACTTTTGCTTCCTTCATTACTTTTTCATGCGCTCTTATAGAGACTTTCGCAGCTTTTTTTATAAGATCTATCTCATAAGGTGATTTTATTAGCCTTAATTTATGAGTTATCTCGGACAAAGTAATAATTTTTTTTGGCAAAAATTCATTATGTCTATTATTTACCGCTGAACTTAGAACCTTCTCGTAAACTAAATTATCTAATTCCTTATTTAAACCAAATTCAATATAAAGAGCCTTTTTTCCTTTTAAATAACTTAAAATTCTCTCTTTATAGTTTTCATAATCATTTATTTCAGTAAAACCATACTTATTCTTAATTTCGTTATTATCTAATCTAGAACCATCCCATATCTTTTCATGAAAAGATGTATTGTTTCTAAACAATACCGAAAAAATATTATTATTTTTTTTATAAATTACATTAATTAAATTTGGCTCACTAATAGCATTCATGTACAAAAAGTCACTATCTTGGCGATATAGATTCTCGACATCTCTTGTTCTAAAGTTTTTATTAGCAGATGATAATATAGCTACTGAATCATCAGATAACAAAGAAACAAATGCTAATCTTCTTTTTTTTAGCTCTTCTAGATTCATAAAAATATAAAATTTTACCTGTATAATTTAAAGAAATAATATTTATTTATTGACCTCTTACGCCAGCAAGAATAATATAACCTAATGAATAATGATCACATAATATCAATATTAAATAAAGAGTTAGACGAGCTTGAAAGTAAAATAGAAGAAATGTCCAATAAGTATTTGGCTCTAAAAAAAGAAAATGCCTTATTAAAAGAAAGACAAGAAAAAGAAACATCTGAGAAGTACAAAATCAAAGAAAAAAATCACAAAGTTCAGGGTAAAATAGAAGGCATAATAACTAGACTTAGATCTTTAGAATATAATTAGCATGAAAGAAGAAAGTAAAAAAATATCTGTTACAGTGAAAATTCTTAATTTAAACTA
>CAXNNI010000052.1:0-6296 GCA_964203715.1 Gammaproteobacteria bacterium | reverse complement strand
TTCAGTATTTTTATTTTCAAGAAACTTCATAGACATATTTACATCTAAAATATAATCATATTTATTTATTAAGCCAACACAAGGTGCAGAGCACCTATCAATTTGATATTGCAAACATGGCCTAGATCTGTTGTTAAAAAAAGAATCACTACATTGTCTAATTTTAAAGATTTTTTGTAAGGTGTTTAAGGTATTTTTTACAGAATAGACATTTGAATAAGGTCCGAAAAATTTTCCTTCTTTTTTTCTTTTGCCTCTATAAAAGCCCAACCTAGGAAATTGATGTTTTGTATCAAAATAAATATAAGGATATGATTTATCGTCTCTCAATAAAACATTAAACCTTGGTTTATATTTTTTTATTTCGATATTTTCTAAAAGTAACGCATCTGCTTCCGACTTAGTAATTATTAGATTAATTTTATTAATTAAACTAATCATTCTTTTTATTCTATTAGAATGACCCCCATCTCGAAAATATGAAGAGACTCTTTTTTTTAAATTTTTTGCTTTTCCAACATATAGCACATTATTGTTTGAATCATACATTTTGTAGACACCTGGGTTTGATGTCATATTTTTTAAGCTATGTTTAATATCTTTAATATTTATCAATTTCTTAATACCTCACGAGTGCAGACCCCCATGTAAAACCACTCCCAAATGCCTCTAATAATAATATTTGATTTTTCTTTATTCTCCCATCTTTTATAGCTTCATTTAATGCTAAGGGTATTGATGCAGCAGAGGTATTTGCATGTTTATCAATAGTCACTACAACTCGATCTAAAGACATAGATAATTTTTTTGCTGTAGCATTAATAATTCTTAAGTTTGCCTGATGTGGCACTAACCAACTTATATCCTCTTTATTTAATTTATTTTTTTCAAGAGTATCATCTACTAATTTACCAAGTGTGTTTACTGCTACTTTAAATACATCATTACCTTTCATTTTAATTTGCATATTCTCAGCTATTAATAAATCATTATATTTTCCATCAGCATATATTTGAGATGAAATAACACCCTGTTTATCACTTGCCGATAAAATAACTGCACCTGCTCCATCTCCAAATAGAACACATGTTGATCTGTCATTCCAGTTTAATAAATTTGAATATTTTTCTGATCCTATTACTAAAACATTATGATTGGTTCCAGATTTTATAAAATTATCAGCTATACTCAATGCATAAATAAACCCTGTGCAAGCGGCTTGTATATCAAAAGCAGGTGCAACAATATTTAATTTATTTTGAACTAAGCAAGCTGTGCTTGGAAAAATATAATCAGGAGTTGTTGTAGCAACAACTATTAAATCAATATCTTTAGCTTCTATAGTAGAGAATTTAATTGCTTCCAATGCTGCTTCTACAGCCATAAAAGAAGTAGTTTCGTTTCCCTCGGCAATATGTCTTTGTTTAATTCCTGTTCTTTTAAAAATCCACTCATGAGTTGTATCTACAAAAGCTTCTAGATCTTTATTAGTAAGAATTTTTTTTGGAAGATAGCTGCCCGTTCCGTTAATTTTAGAATACATAATAATATTAACCTAAAACTTGCTTCAATTTTTTTTCTATTTGATATGGTATATCTTGCTTGGCTTCTTTTAATGCAATTTTTAAGCAGTTATAAAAAGCAAAAGAATCTGCTGAGCCATGACTTTTTACAACAATACCTTTTAACCCAAGAAGACTTGCACCATTAAAGCGCCTTGGGTCTACTGTTGCTTTAAATGATTTTAATACTTTAGAAGAAGATAAACCTGCAAGTTTAGCTAAAATATTTTTCGTATATTCATCTTTTAATTTAGAACTTATAAACTTTATTATTCCTTCACTGGCCTTTAAAGCAATATTTCCAACAAAACCATCACAAACTATTACATCTGTATTACCGCAAAAAATATCATTTCCTTCGACAAAACCAATATAATTTAAATTGCTGTTATTTAATATTTTATGAGCTTCTTTAACTTGAATATTACCTTTTATAACTTCTGCTCCCACATTAAGTAAACCTATAGTAGGATTAACATTTTCATCTAATAGCATTGCAAGAACTGAACCCATAACAGCAAACTGATATAAATGTTCTGCTTTACAGTCTACGTTTGCACCTAAATCCAAAACATGTGTATGTCCATTTATTGTTGGTAACATAGTCTCTATAGCTGGTCTTTCAATCCCATCAAGTGTACCTAATATATATTTAGAAATCGCCATTAGTGCTCCTGTGTTCCCTGCGCTTACACAAGCTTTAGCTTTTTTATCTTGAACTGATTGAATAGCGAGAGACATAGAAGATTTTCTTTTATGTCTTAAAGCATGAGAGGGTGAATCGCTGCTTAAGACCTTTTCATCTGTATGTATAATTTCAAATCTACCAGATAAATTAGAATCAAAGTTATTTATGTGCTCTTCTATTTCGCTCCCTTTCCCATAAAGCTCAATAAAAACATCATTATTATTTTCAAGAAAATTTTTTATAGATGGCACTATAACTTTAGGTCCACCATCTCCCCCCATAGTATCGATAGCAAGTCTAATTAAATTCATATTTTTTTTATTAAGGAAAGATAAATTTAATTACTTTCTTTTTCTTTAGAATTTTTTTCAGGTTTTGGTATAATAACCTGAATACCCTTGTAGAAACCATTTTTTGTAACTTGATGTCTCATATGAATTTCTCCAGAGATAGGGTCTTGAGAAAGGTTTGGTAAATTAAGATAGTCATGAGATCTTCTCATATCTCTTTTCGATCTAGTTTTTTTACTTTTTTGAACAGCCATATTAAGATTCCTTGAATAAACTTAGCTTTGTTGATATTAAAATTAGATTATTATACAGGAAAAACTATTGAAAAAGAAAAAAATAATTTTAGCAAGTAGCTCTGAATATCGAAAATCTATATTTAGCTCATTAAAGCTTGATTTTATATGTATATCTCCAAATATAAACGAAACACCGCTTGATAATGAAAAACCAGAGGAATTAGCAATACGACTATCAATAGAGAAGGCAAAAAAAATAGCAAAAAATGAAAAAAATAGCATAATTATAGGTTCTGATGCATGTGCTTGCTGTGAAGGCAGGATTCTAGGTAAGCCGCTGAGTAAAGAAAAAGCAATTATTTTTCTAAGATATATGTCAAATAAAACCGTTGAGTTCTACACAGGTATTTGTGTGATAAATTCCAGTACAAATGAAATAAAAACAGATATATCAAAATACATGATAAAAATAAAAAAATTAAATGATAAAAGTATCTTAGAATATATAGATAAATATAAGCCATTTAATTCATCCGCTGCATTTAGATATGAAGTTGCAAAAGAAATTCTTATTAAAGAATTTATAGATAATGAAAATGATATCTCTGGTTTAATAGGTCTACCACTAAAAAAACTAATACCTATTTTAAAATATTATAGTGTTTTAAGGTAAGTGATTTTTTTCTAAAGAAGCTCCAAGTATTTATTAAGATCTTTTGGCAAGCTACACTTAACAGTTACTTTTTTATTTATTTTTTCGACGAAAAAACTTATTGAAAAAGAATGTAAAAAAATTCTATTTAAACCATTTTTTTTATAAATTTTATTTGCATTGCGATCACCATATTGGTCGTCTCCTAAAATTGAATGACCCAGAAGCGCACAATGCTTTCTTATTTGATGATATCTTCCTGTAATAATGTTAACTTCTAAAAGAGTTACATCTTTATAGTAATTAAGTATTTTAAATTCTGAAATTGAATTACATGCCTTACCATTTCTTATTAAATCAACTTCGCTATATTTAATATTTTTGTCCCATACTCCATTAACTAAACATAAATATTTTTTTTCTATTTTATTATCTTTAATTTGTTTCTGAAAAAATTTTAGAGCCGAAAAACTTTTTGTTATTATAATACATCCACTAGTGTCTTTATCTAATCTATGAAGCAAATCTATCCTTTCACAGTTAATTTTAACAACACGTAATATATCAATTAATCCATAACCTATGTTAGTTCCTGAATGAACAGCAAGCGACGCTGGTTTATTAAAAACTATTATTTCATTATCTTCATATAATATATTTTTGATTGTTTTTTTTAAGACCTCATCAGATATAATTGGTTTTAGGCGCTCTGATGACTTATATGGCGGAATTCTAACTAGATCATCTATATATAGTTTTTTACTTGCTTTAGCTCTGGAACTATTTACCCTAACTTGACCTGATCTAATTAATTTATATATATGATTTTTCGGAATATTTCTTAAATATGACATTAAAAAATTATCTAGTCTTTGTCCTTCATTACAAGAAGTAATTTTTATATTTTTTACTGTATTTGTAACAATCATACCTAAATAACCGCTTAAAAGAAGACGATTTGATGTATTCACTTAACACTGCTATATTAGCACCAATGGGTTTATTTTATAAGATGCAAATAAACAATATAACCCAAAATGAATTACGAAATATTGATAAATTAATGTTTCTTAAATTAGAAATTAACAAAGAATACAGCATAATAAACGGTATAGTAAACAAATTGATAAAAGTATTTTTAAATTACAAATGTCTCTCAAAACTTTATCTTATTAAAGAGATAATACTTACTTTTTGTTATTGCTTTTATAATAGGAAAAATAATGAAAAGAATATTAATAAACGGTACACAACAAGAAGAGCTAAGAGTTGCTTCTGTAAATGGGCAGAAATTATATGATCTTGATATTGAAGATAAAACGAGAAATCAGAATAAAGGAAATATTTATAAAGGTGTAGTAACTAGAGTTGAACCAAGTCTTGAGGCAGCTTTTATAAACTTTGGTTCAGATCGTCATGGCTTTCTACCTTTAAAAGAAATCTCAAAAGAATATCTAAAAAATGAAATCTTCGATAAAAGAAGAAGTATAAAAGATATGCTCGTCGAAGGACAAGAGTTAATCGTTCAAATTGAAAAAATTCAAAGGGGAAATAAAGGCGCAGCTCTAACAACTTTTATAAGTTTAGCTGGCAAGTATTTAGTATTGATGCCAAACAAACCAAAGGCCGGTGGGGTATCGCGCCGAATTGAAGGTTTAGATAGAAAAGAAGTTAAAGACAATCTTGATAATCTTAAAGAAATCGAAAACGGTGGCACTATAATCAGGACAGCAGGTGTAGGAAAAACACTTGAAGAACTTCAATGGGATCAAGACTATTTAATAACATTATGGAAAAAAATCGTTGAATCATCAAAAATCAAAGATTCTCCCTTTTTAATATATAGAGAAAGCAATATTATTATTAGAACCCTTAGAGATCACATGGATGATACTATAGATGAAATATTAGTAGATAACGAAGAAGTATATGATGCCGCAAAAGAGTTTTTAGAATTTTCAATACCGCATCAAATTGATAAATTAAAATTATATAATGATAAAACACCATTATTTAATAAATATCAAATAGAAAGTCAAATTGAATCTGCATATAATAGGATAATATCCCTACCATCAGGTGGAGCTATTGTTATAGATCATACTGAAGCGCTAATATCAATAGATATAAATTCTGCAAGATCAACAAAAGGTAGTGATATAGAGGAAACAGCGCTTAATACAAATCTTGAGGCTTTAGAGGAAATAGCAAAACAATTAAGAATAAGAGACCTTAGTGGATTGATAGTAATAGACTTTATAGATATGTTGTCTATAAAAAATCAAAAATTAATAGAAGACAAGATAAAAGAAGCAACTAAAGTTGACAGAGCTAAAATTCAATTTGGAAAAATTTCTAAGTTTGGGCTATTAGAAATATCAAGACAAAGATTAAGACCCTCTCTAACAGACTCTACAGAAGAAATATGTCCATTATGTAAAGGTGTAGGAAGAATAAGAAATATAAAATCAATGACTCTAGGAATTCTAAGACTTATAGAAGAAGAATCATTAAAAGTTAACACAAGTAAAGTAATAGCAGAATTACCAATAAAGATTGCAACATATCTTATGAATGAAAAAAGAAGTGATGTAAATGAAATCAATGAAAAATACAATGTTAATGTGATAATAATACCAAACGCAGAATTAGAAAGCCCAAACTTTAATCTCATTAGATATAGAAGTGATAATGATGAAGCCGAAACTAAATCAAGTTTTGAAATTATTTTAGATAAAAAAGATAATGATGAAAATAATATTTCGAATAATAAAATCTTAGAAGAACAACCAGCTGTAAAAAGTATTAGACCAATAAAACCAATACCTAATGGAAGTACAAATAAAAATATTATTATAATTTTCTTGG
>CAXNNI010000051.1:0-6301 GCA_964203715.1 Gammaproteobacteria bacterium | reverse complement strand
ATAATCAATAACAATTAGGTCTAGGCCTTTTTCTTTTTTTAATCTCCTAGATCTTGCTCTAATATCTACTGGTGTAAGTGCCGGTGTATCGTCTATATAAATATTAGCATTTGATAACAAAGCTACAGCATTTGTAATTCTCGGCCAATCATCTTCTGTTAGTTTTCCAGTTCTAACTTTTAGTTGATTTATTCTTCCAATCGATGATATTAATCTTGTTGATAATTGTTTTGCATCCATTTCCATGCTGAAGATTGCAGTTGTAGATTGATTTTTTAATGAAGCATATTCAGCTAAATTCATCGCAAAACTTGTTTTCCCCATAGACGGTCTTCCTGCAACAATTATAAGGTCACCTCCTTGCAACCCAGAGGTTTTGATATCAAAATCCTTAAATCCAGTAGGTACACCTGTCACATCAAGGCCAGATAAACTTCCTAAGTAATCTATAGAGCTTTTAGTTAATTCACTAATTTTTATAAAACCTTTTTTTGTTTTTGATGATTCATTTGAAATATTAAATATTTTTTGCTCAGCTTCATCTAGAAGAGTTTTACTGTCTATAGAATTCTCATATGATTTTTCTATTAGTTTATTGCTAACATCAATTAATTGTCTAAATATAGATTGTTCTCTTACAATATTAGCGTAGGATTTAATATTTGCCGCAGAAGGTGTTTGATTTATTATCTCTGATAAATATGTGGAAATAGATTTATCATTCTTTGGATTAATTTTCTCATTAATTGTTATAATATCAAATGGAATATTATTATTAGCTAATTCATATATGCAAGAAAATATTTTTCTATGTTCTTGGTTATAAAAATCTTTAACTTGAATAATATCTACAACTTGATCCCAGGAATTATTATCGAGAATAAGGCCTCCCAAAACAGCTCTTTCAGCCTCAATTGAGCTCGGTGATTTGTTAAGACTTTGAAATGTGGTATTTATACTCATTATTGCGAAGCCAAACTAATAAATTATATTTTATATTATCAGGTTTAGTTTGCTCTTTCGACTATTAGATTAATTATTGCATCGGTATCTATTCCTAGATGAATAGTTATTTGATGATTCCCAACCTTTTTTATTGCCCCGTCAGGCATTCTTATTTCATTTTTTAGAACTTCGTGTTTATTACTTACAAGTTCTTTTAGAATATCAGAAAGGCCTATTGATCCAAATAAGTCGCCTTCATCATTTGCTTCTGCCGAAATCTTTATTGTAAAGCCATTAAGTTTCTCTTTTCTATCATTAGCTTTTTCAAGGTTTTCTTTTGAAATTTTTTCTAATTCTTCTTTCTTGGCTTCAAATTCTTTTAAATTTTCTTTTGTTGCATATTTGGCTTTTGATTTTGGAATTAAATGATTTCTAGCAAAACCAGGTTTAACTGTTACCATATCACCCAAGTTACCTAAATTTTCAATTTTCTCTAATAATATTACATTCATTATTTTTTCCCTATTTATGATTGTCGCAATAAGGTATTAAGGCTAAAAATCTAGCTCTTTTAACTGCGCTTGAAATTTTTCTTTGATATATTGTTTTTGTACCGGTAAGTCTACTGGGTAATATTTTACCTGTTTCGGAAACATATTCATTTAATAGATTTAAGTCTTTATAATCAATTTCAGTAATACCTTCACTTGTAAATTTACAAAATTTTGGTTTGACAATATTTGTCCTGATAAAACTTTTCATTTTTATTTCCTATATTGCTATATTGGTATTTATTGAATCTTCAACATTTTTTATTTCTTCATGTTCAGACATAGCATCATTTTTTTTATAATTTTCAGATTTGTTATTTTCTTCATTCATTAAAATAGCAGACTTTTCTGTAATAGCAGTTTTTCTTTGTAAAATCATATGTCTTATGACAGTGTCATTGAATTTAAAACTTGACGAAAGCTCCTGCATTGTTTCTTTAGAACACTCAATATTTAAGAGTATATAGTGCGCTTTATAGATTTTATTTATTGGATAAGCAAGTTGCTTTCTTCCCCAATTTTCTTCTCTGTGAATTTTTCCACCACTATCCGCTACTACTCCAGAATATTTTTTTAACATTGCAGGAACTTGATCACTTTGGTCGGGGTTGACTAAAAAAACAATTTCGTAATGCCTCATATTAATTCCTTATGGTTATATGTCTCTTAATTATTTAAGTAGAACAAGGAAAGGCTATTCTACTTTATGGGTTTGAAGACTGCAAATATTTTATTTTATAGTTTATGGTATTTAAAATGATGCCTGTTGCTACAGACATATTTAGACTTTCAACGATTCCACTCATATTTATTTTAATAGTAAAATCACATAATTCTAATGTTTTTTTTCTTAATCCACAAGATTCACCACCAATTATTAAAGCAAGTGGAGTTAAGTAATTAATATTATTTATTTCATCACAAGCCTTTTCAGTAGCACCATAAACCCAAAAATTATTTTTTTTTAGTAATTGTATTGTTCTAGATATGTTTTTTACCCTTATAATGGGAACTGTTTCAGCTGCACCGGAAGCAACTTTTCGAACAGTTTCATTCATGCCTAAGTTCCCGTGATCTTTAACAATAACTGCAGAAACATTGTAAGCATCACAAACTCTTAAACATGCTCCAAAGTTTCTTGGGTCAGAAACTTCATCAAGAATTAGTAATATTTGATTTTTTTTTTTTGTTTCAAGAAAGTTTATTAGATTATTTTCAAAGATTTCTTCCTTTTTTTTAGATATAGCTAAAATTCCTTGGTGACTTTTTACATTAGTTATTTCATATATTTTTTCACTTGATATTTTTTGAATAGCTATATTATTTTTATTTGCTTCTTTAGTAATTTCGATAAATTGAGTTGCGTCTTTATCGGATACATATAATTCATATATATCGAATGGTCTTAATTTTAGTAAAGTTCTAACTGCATGAATACCCACTATATTTTCTTTTATGGAATTTTTTTTCATTTTTTTACTAATATAAAATCAATTTTTTTTTCAGAAGGATAAGCACTTTTTAATTCGACTAAAATTTTATCACCTATTGTATAAGTTTTTTTCGATTTATCACCTACTAAAATATTCTTTTTTTCATTATAAATAAAATATTCATTTCCAAGAGATGAGATGTGTATTAATCCTTGAATAGGTTCTTCTATTATTGATATAAATAAACCAAAATTAACTACAGAATTTACAAATGCATTGAATTTTTTTCCTATAAATTTTGTAGCATAATTACATAAAATTATAGATTGTATTTCACGTTCTGCATTTTCAGCATTTCTTTCATTTTCAGAAGAGTCTAATCCAATTTTTTCTAAATTATTAAGATTATACATGCTTTGTTTTTTTTCAATTATATTTTTAATAATTCTATGAACTACTAAATCAGGATAGCGACGTATTGGCGAAGTAAAGTGATTATATGATTTTAATGATAAGCCATAGTGTCCTATGTTTTTAGGAGAATATTCTGCTCTAGCCATTGTTCTTAGAATAATAGATGTGACTAGGTGATGATCTAGTTTTTCCTTTGATAACATTAGTATTTTATTTATTTCATCTGTACTAGGTATTTTTGAATGATCAAGATTATATCCAAGACTTTTTAAAGAAATCGAGGCATCCTCAATTTTTTCTAGGTTAGGCTGATCATGAATTCTAAATAGGGTGTTTAGCTTATTTTTTCTAATAAATAAACTACTTGCAATATTTGCAATTATCATGCATTCCTCTATTATTTTTTGTGATTCGAGTCTAATATTATTTTTTATACCTTTAATTTCATTATTATTCCCGATAATAAAAGAAAACTCTTGTGAATCAAAATCAACAGCATTTCTATTTTCTCTTGCTTTCTTAAGAATTTTATAAAGACCATGAAGATTATTGATATTTATTATAATATTATTATCTTTAATAATATTTTTACCTTTTAAAAATTCTTCTACTTGATAATATGTTAACCTTGCTGATGACAAAATTAAAGAATTATAGAAATTATATGATTTTATATTTCCATTATTGTCAATTAAAATTTCTGCGGTTATAGTATATTTGTCTTCACCAGGTTTTAAGGAACAAAGATTGTTAGATAGAATTTCAGGCAACATTGGTATAACGTACGTTGGAAAGTACACAGATACACCTCTCCTTTTTGCTTCTTTATCTATGTTTGAATTGTGTTCTACATAATGTGCAACATCCGCGATTGCTACATATAACTTCCAATTTTTCTCAAACTTTTCGCAATAAACAGCATCATCAAAATCTTTTGCATCATCTCCATCTATAGTTATAAAATTTAAATATTTTAAGTTTTTTCTATCATCTTTTTTTTTTCTAAATTTTTTATTTTTATATTTTTCAATATCTATAAAAATATTTTTATTCCAGTTTTCTTTAAGATTAAATTTTTTTATAGTTTTCTTTATTTCTTCTTTAAGATTAAAATTTTTATTTTCTATTTTTTTCATTTCAATTACATTGATTTTTATTTTTTAAAAAAATTTTTGATGCATACAATTATTTAGTTTTTTTAAATATATTTAATATTATATTTTTAATTTAAAGGGCTCTCTATTTTTTAATATCTTTGATTTTTATAATAGTTTCTTTTTCAGAATAGTCTCTTATATCTTGTGTGATTTTCATGGAGCAAAAATTTGGGCCGCACATTGAACAAAAGTGCGCATCTTTGGCAGCCTCTTGTGGAAGAGTTTCATCATGAAAGCTTTTGGCTTTTTCGGGATCTAAACCTAGATTAAATTGATCTACCCATCTAAATTCAAATCGAGCTTTAGATAGTGCATTGTCCCTTAACTGAACTGCATACTTTCCTTTTGCTAGGTCAGCAGCATGAGCTGCTATTTTATACGCTATTATACCTTCTCTAACATCTTGTTTATTAGGTAAACCTAAATGTTCTTTAGGTGTAACATAGCATAACATCGCTGTGCCATACCATCCAATTATAGCTGCTCCGATAGCAGAGGTAATATGATCATATCCAGGAGCAATATCAGTTGTTAGTGGCCCCAATGTATAAAAAGGAGCTTCTGAACATTCTTTTAATTCTTTTTCAACATTTTTTTTTATAAGTTGCATTGGGATGTGCCCCGGTCCTTCTATCATAACTTGAATATCATGTTCCCATGAAATTTTTGTGAGCTCTCCCAACGTTTTAAGTTCTGCAAATTGGGCTTTATCATTTGCATCAGCAATTGAACCAGGCCTTAAACCGTCTCCCAATGAAAACGTAATGTCATATTTTTTCATTATTTCACATATTTCTTCAAAATGGGTATAAGTGAAATTTTCTTTATTATTAGATAAACACCATTTTGCCATAATAGAGCCACCTCTCGAAACAATACCTGTAGTTCTATTTTTAGTTAAAGAAATATATTTTTTTAGAACACCCGCGTGAATTGTAAAATAATCTACACCCTGTTCTGCTTGCTCTATCAATGTTTCTTTGTATATTTCCCAAGTCAATTTTTCTGCTCTGCCATTCACTTTTTCTAGAGCTTGGTATATAGGTACTGTGCCGACTGGTACAGGGGAGTTTCTTATTATCCATTCTCTAGTTTCGTGAATATTTTTTCCAGTTGATAGATCCATTAATGTGTCTCCACCCCAACGAGTTGACCAAATCATTTTTTCTACTTCTTCTTCAATAGAAGACGTAATTGTTGAGTTTCCGATATTGGTATTCACTTTAACTAAAAAATTTCTTCCAATAATCATTGGCTCAGATTCTGGATGATTTTTATTTACAGGGATAACAGCTCTTCCTTCGGCAACTTCTTTTCTTACGAATTCTGGAGTAATGAGAGTATGTTTTGTAAAATAATCACCATTTTTTTGATTCATTAAATGTTTGTAATTTTTATCATTTGCTATTCTATCTAATAAAATATTTTCTCTTATAGCGACATATTCCATCTCTGGAGTAATTATTCCCTTTCTTGCTAAATGCATTTGAGTACAGTTATTTTTATATTTTTCAGATCTTTCAGATATCCACTTGGCTCTAATTTTATTAATTCCAGCATCCAAGTTTATTTGATAGTTATCGTCAGAATATGGCCCAGATGTATCATATATTGGAATTGGTGGATTGTCTGAAAATGTACCATCTGGATTTTTTGTAGGATGTTGAAGAATTTCAATCATGCCTACTTTGACAGTTTTATCAATTTTCATTGGTATATAAATTTTTCTTCGGCAAGAATTAAAAATTTTTAATGCTTTAAATGAATTTTCATTAAGCTTAATACTTTTTTTATTTTTTTT
>CAXNNI010000050.1:0-6346 GCA_964203715.1 Gammaproteobacteria bacterium | reverse complement strand
TTCACAACAATCTGGGTTAAAAAAAATTAATAAAAAAATTCTTTCTGAAAAAAAATAAATTTTTTTTTCTAGCTTTCCTCAACATTAGCATAAGTTTTTAAGCTTATTGCATGAAGTTCACCAGATTTTATATATGGGTCTAATATTTTATAAACAATCTTGTGTCTGTTAATAGTATTCATTCCAATAAATCCATTATATATAATTTTTGCGCTGTATTTTCCTTCACTACCATCAACTTCAACGTATGATTTATCAAGAGATAACTCAATTATTTCCTTTATTTTATCTTTTTCCATTTTTTTCTTGAGTCTCTAAAACAAAATGTTGTATATTAATAATAATACTATATTTAAAAAATTTTTATGATATTTAAGCAATTATTTGAAAATGAGTCTTCAACATATACTTATTTGGTTTCTTGTCAAGAAAAAAAAGAAGCTGTATTAATTGATCCTGTATTAGAAACTTTAAAAAGAGATTTAGATATTATTGAAGCATATGGCCTTAAGCTGAAATATGTGTTAGATACTCATATTCATGCAGATCATATTACAAGTTCAGCAGCACTCAGGGATATTACAAATTGTAAAATAGCAGGTCCAGCAAATGATAATTTAAAATGTAGAGATATAAATTTTAAAAATGGTGACAATTTAATTTTAGGAAGTGGTATAAAGTTTGAAGCATTGCATACTCCTGGACATACAGATACGCATTTTTCATATAAATTAAATTATAACGGAGAAATACTATTATTTTCTGGTGACGCTTTGCTCATAAATACATGCGGAAGAACAGATTTTCAATCTGGGTCTTCAATAGAACTCTATAACACAATAAAAAATATATTTTATAAGATGCCTGGAAGTACAAAAGTTTTTCCTGCGCATGACTATAATAATAAGAACTTTTCAACAATAGAAAATCAAAAAAAAGATAATATATTATTAAGAGAAGATGTCGAGATTGAGGTTTTTATAAAAAGCATGAATAATTTAAAGTTAGAAAAACCAAAAAAAATAGATTTAGCTGTCCCATTAAATAATAATTGCGGTACTTAATTGTACGAATTAAAGAATTCTTCAGTAATAGAAGAAATTTTTTTAATATCTATTAATTCCTTTCTCCATCCATTTACAAGTTTTGACTGACGATTATTATTCTTCAAAAAATCTAGTACTAATTTTTTAGGTGACATTATTTCATGAGAAATATGATTTTTTAACGATACTATTTTATAATATTCATAAAGTTCATTCAAAGTATGTCTATAATTGTGAATAGTTTTTTTTGGTTTTATATCATCATAAGATTTATCAAATAAAAATTTATTTATTTCGTCTTCGATTTCTAGGGCTTCTTGCTTTAAATCTAAAATATTCTTATTTTTTGGTAATAATATTTTATTATTATTTGCAAAATATTTTGAAATATCAATAATTTCTTTTTCAGTTAATATCCAGTTTCTTGGTAAATTTAATGTAATTGCTTTCTTTTCTCTCCATACAGCTAATATTTTTATAATATTTTTTAATTTGTCACTAAAACTATTTATAGTTCTAATGCGCTTCCATGCTAATTTATAATTTGGCTGCAACTCAATATCATTCAAGAAATTATTGAATTCTTCTTCAAAGAAATTAATTTTTTTTGTTTCTATTAATTTTTTTAAAAGATATTCATATAGATTATTTAAATAAATTACATCATTTACTGCGTAAGTTAATTGATTTTCTGTTAATGGTCTTTTTTTCCAATCTGTCATTTTTTCATTTTTATTAATATTGATTTTTAGAATCTCTTTTACTATTTCTGCGTAGCCTATTTGATATTTAAATCCTAAAAATGAGGCGGCGAATTGTGTATCAAATATATTTAGTGGTGTATAACCAAGAGTCATATATAAAATTTCAAGATCTTGTCTACATGAATGAATGATTATTGTTTTATTTTGATTTAATATGTTGTCAAAAATTTCTTTGTAATTAACATTTAACGTTAAATCAATACAAGAATGATTATTTCCGTCAGATATTTGAATTATACATGGCTCTGGAAAAAAAGTATTTCTTCTCATAAACTCT
Source organism: Gammaproteobacteria bacterium (assembly GCA_964203715.1). Taxonomy (GTDB): domain Bacteria; phylum Pseudomonadota; class Gammaproteobacteria; order Poriferisulfidales. Next base: position 4,259 of record CAXNNI010000050.1, on the reverse strand, counting down.
ATATCTATCGCTATAGTTTTTGATTTTTCAATATTTTCAAGAAAAAAACTAATATCTTCTTTTCTTGTAAGTAGTTTTATTTTATGCATTTCATTTTATGTATTTACGATGTACAAATTCTAATAATTTATGAACAAACGGCCAAATTAAAATCGAAGTCATTATTGATATAAGGATTTCTATAACATTAAAGTAAGAAATTTTTAAAAAATGAATAACAAGAATAGATGATATAAAATATGGAGTTAATATTAGGATTATAGAAATATTTCTATCATAATTATTATTTAATGGCTTATTAAATATTTTAGCAAAATATATTGCTGAAATATATGTTAAAATGTGCTGTCCTAAGGGTGTAATTAAAATTATATCTGATAGTGCGCCAATAATAAAAGCATAAGATATATTTATCTCATCGGGAAAATTTAAAGTCCAGTAAATTAAAACTAGCAATATTAATTGTGGTTTATAATTAACTATAAAATCTGGAATAGGAATCAAGAATATTAATAATGTCAAAAATAAAACTATTACTGCTGTAATATGAATTTTTATTTTCATTTCGATAATACCAGTATTTTATTTATATCATCTAATAATGCGTAAGGCTTTATTTGTAAATTAATATAATCCTCAGATTTATCTCTTTTTATTTTTGTTACTACACCTATTAAATAACCCGCCGGAAAAATATTATCAAGACCAGATGATATTAGAATATCACCATTTATAATATCTTCGTTAAAAGGCACATATTTTCCGAGCAATTTTTTGTTATCTCCAGAACCATGAACTATAATTTTTTTATTTGTTCTCGCATTAATTGCTAGTAAGGCATGATCAGGACTTGAAATAAGAGTAACGGTAGAATAATTTTTATTGACTTCAGAAATTTGACCTAGTATAGCATTATTATCTATTACGACTTGTCTTAAACTTATATTCTTATTTAACCCTATATTAATTAAAATTTTATTAGAGTAGGTACTTAAATTAACGGGTATACGTTCTGCTAGAGTAATTTTATGTAATTCATAAAAATTATTTGAATCGAGTAACTTTTTTAATTTATTATTTTCTTCTATTAACCCGGGGATTTGTTGAATAATTCCCGATTGTATTAATGTTTTATTTTGAAGTTTTTCATTTTTTTTAATTAATGAAATTTTATATTCTAAATAAGAATAAATATTTTTATATGCTAATGACGGGAATGCAGATATTATATATATTTTATTTGTAAAATAAGAAAAATTTTTTCTAATTTTACTGCTGTATTCAAAATTATTATTAGATTGTAAAAAAAATATTGAAAAACAAAAAAAAATAAAAAATTTTAAATGAATAAAATCTTTTATTTTAATATTCAGTTTTTTAAGCACTTTTCTTTAATAATATGAATTAATATCGAGACAAAAAGTCATTCTCTTTTTTGTCCATATTCTCAAGTATTAAACCACCACCTCTAGCAACGCAAGTTAAAGGATCATCTGCTATTCGAACAGGAACCCCAGTTTCTTCTTGAAGGAGAATATCTAGTCCTTTTAACAATGCTCCTCCCCCTGTTAAAACAATTCCATTATTTGAGATATCTGTGCTTAGTTCGGGTGGCGTAAGTTCTAATGCCTCTTTGACTGCATTTACAATTCCTTTTAAAGGCTCTTGAAGTGATTCCAGTATTTCATTGCTATTGATTTTAAAACTTCTAGGTATGCCTTCTGATATACTTCTTCCTTTTACTTCTAGCTCTAGGAGTTCCAAACCAGGATAGGCAGCGCCTATCTCATGTTTTATTCTTTCTGCCGTTGCTTCTCCTATTATAATTCCATAACTTGATTTAACGTATGTCAAAATAGAATCGTTAAACTTATCTCCACCAATTCTTACTGACTTGGAGTATACAATGCCTCCTAGGGATAAAATTGCAATTTCAGTAGTTCCTCCACCAATATCAAATACCATAGATCCGATAGGTTCATCAATTGGTAGGCCTGCTCCAATAGCAGCTGCAACTGGCTCTTCTATTAAATATACAGATCTTGCGCCAGCATGTTCTGCTGATTCTCTTATAGCTCTTCTTTCAACTTGTGTAGCACCTGATGGAACACATATTAAAACTTTAGGGCCAAACAGGAAACTTCCTCCGCAAGCTTTTTTAATAAAATATTGAAGCATTTTTTCTGCAGTATCAAAGTCAGCTATGACTCCGTCTTTTAACGGTCTTATAGTTTCCATATTTTGTGGAGTGCGCCCAAGCATACTCTTTGCTTCAAGGCCGACTGCTCTAACTTTTACTTTGCCATTCTCATTTGTTAAAGATACAATTGATGGCTCATTTAAAACTATACCTTTTCTTCTTGAATAAATAATTGTATTAGCTGTTCCCAAATCAATAGATAAATCATTAGATAAAAAATCGAAAAACATCAAAAACCTCCAAATTTTCTGTTATGCTTACTTGAATTTACAATGAAATTCTAACTGAGGATTTAACCAGAAGCTACTTTAAATATATTTCTTATATAATAACACGGATATTTAGAAAATGTTTGATAAAAATAAAGTTAAAAATGCGGCTAAATTAGCAATGATAGAAATTGATAATACTGAAGCGGAATATTTTTTAAGTGAAATTATAAATTTTTTGAAAATAGTAGAAAAAACTAATAATTTAGATCTTATAGAAATTGAGCCCTTGTATCATGCCCCAGAAATATCATTCAAAGCAAGAGAAGATGAAGTGGATATTAATCCAAAAAATGACGGAATTAATTCTGCCCCAAAACATAATAAAAATTACATTATAGTTCCTAAGGTTATTGAGTAAAAGTATGGATATTCATAAAAATTCAATTAGGGAGTTATCAGATTTATTAAATAAAAAAGTCTTGTCAGCATTAGAAATGACAACCTATTTTCTTGAAAGGATAAGTGTTATAGATCAAAAATTAAATTCATTTATTACAGTTAGTAGTGATTCTGCTATTAAACTAGCAAAGGCAGCAGATAAAAAAATTGCAAAAAAGGAAAACAATTTTTTTACAGGTATTCCAATTGCTCATAAAGATTTATTTTCTACAAAAGGAATTTTGACCACATGTGGCTCAAAAATGCTATCAAATTATATCCCGCCTTTTGATGCCACAATCGTCGATAAATTAAATAATTTAGGAATGATAATTTTAGGTAAAACTAACATGGATGAGTTTGCAATGGGATCGTCAAGTGAGTCGAGCTATTTTGGCGTAGTAAGAAACCCTTGGGATTTGAAAAAAGTTCCTGGAGGATCATCAGGCGGATCTGCTGCTGCCGTTGCTGCTGGACTAATCCCAGTTGCAACTGGTTCAGATACAGGAGGATCAATAAGGCAGCCAGCGTCTTTTTGCGGGTTAACTGGCTTAAAGCCAACTTATGGGTCCGTATCTAGATATGGAATGATAGCTTATGCTTCTAGTCTAGATCAAGGAGGTCCTATTGCTAAAAATGCAGAAGATTGCGCTTTGATTTATGATGAAATAAAAGGATATGATAAAAATGATTCCACCAGTAATCATCGATTTAAACAAAAAAAAATTGACTTAAATTTAATAAAAGATGATGCAAAAAAAATTACAATAGGAATTCCAAAAGAATATTTTTCAGAAGATTTAAGTGGAAATAGATCGGATGTTATTTTTGAGTCGATTAATATTTTTAAAAATATTGGATTTAATTTTAAAGAAATTAATTTAGGTGATCATAGTATTGCAATACCAGCTTATTATATTATTGCCTCTGCTGAGGCTTCTTCAAATCTTTCAAGATATGACGGTATCAAGTTTGGCTATAGTTGTGATAGCCCAAAAAATCTTGAAGACTTATATTTAAGAACTAGAAAAGAAGGGTTTGGAAAAGAAGTAAAAAAGAGAATTATGATTGGTACATATGCATTATCTTCGGGTTACTATGATAAATATTATATAAGAGCATTAAAAATTAGAAGAGTCATAAGAGATAGTTATGTGAAAGCATTTAATGAAGTAGATTATATATTCGCGCCAACGAGCCCATCTACTGCCTTTGGTATTGGAGAAATGTCTTCAGATTCAGTGCAAATGTATTTATCAGATATTTATACCACTCCGGTTAATTTAGCTGGCTTACCTGCAATATCAATTCCGGTAGGTTTTAGTAATAATTTGCCAGTAGGGCTTCAGATAATTGGAAATTATTTTACAGAAGATGGTATTTTAAATATTGCTAATTTGTTCCAAAAA
>CAXNNI010000049.1:0-6358 GCA_964203715.1 Gammaproteobacteria bacterium | reverse complement strand
TATAAAATATTTATATTTAGAATACCTTCCATTTTTTCAGCAGTTTCAGATTTACCAGTTCTACTATCACCTACCATTGCAACCGTTACGTCAACTTCAGTAACTTCTTTGCCACCCAATTTTTCTCTCTTTTTAACAGCAAATTCTTTTACTGTCACAATTAAAGCCTCTGCCAATCTAACTGGGCCTTCTTGCTCAATTTCATCTCTATTTTTGAATCCGCAACTCAAAACTTTTTCATCTGTATTACCCTCGTATACACCGGCCATAAGCATACTATATGCTACCCCTACCTTCATATAATCTTTTTGAACTAATTTTTCTAAAGTTAATAATAACTCTTCTTCCGTTTCCGTAAACTTTTCATAAAGCTCTTTATGTAAAATTTTTCCATTATTATCCTTAAGCAATGGGAACGGATTAGCCCAATAGCTTTTCTCTGTACCCCCTCTTCCAGTTTGAGTGCTTCCAGCAGCACATCTTCTTCCATCATGGAAATGGACTATCGCGTCTTTAACTTTCATATTTACATCTATAATTGATTCTAAAGAGTTTTTTACTTCATAATTGTTTATATATAAAAGCATATCTAAATTACTTCCTGAAGAAACTTCTGTTTCGGATGCAACGGGGACAACTTGTCTTGCGTTAGTTCCAGCTGAAGCGTTGTATCCAATTTCTCTTCCTACTAATTGTAATTTTGCTTTTTCACTAAAACCGTCTAAACACGCAAAAGCTCCTGTCTCAGTACCAAAAAATTTTAACTTTTTCATATGGTCCATTTCGCATTTATAAAATTCAACTTTACCCATATCATCAGCTTTAATAAATATTTCAGATATAAAAGGTTGGTCAGTATCTTTATCAAAACCAACAACATATCTATTACAACCACAATGCAATGGAAAGTCTCCTTCAACTATAGACAAAACATTATGTAATGTTAAGATTGGTTTTTTGCAGTATCCAAAATAACCATATTCAGGTAATTTAGGTACCATTCCAATTAAAATATTATTTTCTTTATCACGATAAAATCCTAAATCTTCTTTCTTTGTGCCAGGATATCCAAAGAAAAACAACCCATCAGGTTTTTTATTCATAAATTCTTTATTAACATCATATAATGGAAACAGATTTAATAATCCCGGTTCCATTTCAATACAACCTCTAGATTTATGAATATAAGCAATAATTAGCCATTTACCTACTGCTAATGGAACTGAAACCCAGTCTTCTGAATCAAAATTATCTAGGTTTAATGGATTATGATTTAATTCATAAAAAGGAAAAGCTCTTTTATTTACCGAGGTTTCATAATGAACACCGGTTTTAATATCCGCTAATACAGTAAGATTTGTATGCGAAAGTTTCGCGTACGAAGCAGGCATATTCACATAATGACCAGATATCTCTCCAATTATAACATTGGGGGAAGGATCTAAACCATGAGTCCTAGAAATTCCATGACCAAATCCAACTTTATCTAAAAATTTTCTCCTTGTTAAAATTAGCAACTCTGATAAATCTTCGGCTTTACTTGAAAGCTTAGATTTAATAGTTTCTTGGTCTTCAAGACCTTTTACAATATTATTATGGAGTCGCGAAAAACGAATAAAACTTTTATTTCTATAATGATGGTAAAGTCCATCTAAAAATCTCACTATTAATTTATTTTTTTCTAGATCATTCTCATCATCAACACTTTCGAATACATTTATAATATCTTTAAGCTTTAAACCAGAAATTAAGTCTATTTTTTGCTTTACTTCTTCAGAATAATTTTTACCTGTTTTTTCTAAATCTTTAAAATATTTTTTTTTATATATTTTTAAGTACTTAGCAAAAGTATAACTCCTTAAAACCTGTTTTGATGTAAGACAACTATCTCTAATTTCTAATATATTTTCCAATTTTACCTCAATCTAGTTTTTATAGAACACATTAATTATAGTAACAAAAATACGTATCTTTGTTTTATGCGCATCTATATTTTTATGATAGTATTTTCGTGACCAATCAATTATATTATATTAGCAAATCTATTACTTAATTAGCAAATCTATTACTTAACGCTATTAAATTTATGAATAAAATTATAAATAAAATCTACCCAGTATCTAAAAAAAACATACATAATTCTGACGGTCTTTATTTAAAAACAGTGTTATCGAAACTTAATATTAAAAAACCAATATATTATGCTAATTTTCTTACTAGTTTTGATGGAAGAATAGCAACATTTGATAAAAGAATAAAGAAATTACTTACACCAGAAAATATTAAAAACGATATCGATTTTCAGTTATTCTGTCAACTTCATGCCCAAGCTGACTGCTTAGTAACTAACACGCATTACGTGAAAGGATTACATGAGGGCTATTATGGAGATATTCTTTCTATAAAAAATAAAAAACTAAATGATTGGAGAAAAGAAAATAATATAAAGGAACAGGAAATAATAATATTAAGTAATAGTTTAGACTTTCCCATCGATAAAAATTTAGAATTATATAAAGAAAAAATAATAATTTTAACAACTTCTAAAAACCTAAAAAAAATTAACGAACTTCGAGATCATAAATATAAAGTAATAAAATATAAAGAAAAAAATGTATCCGCAGTAAATCTTAATAAATTTATTCTTAAAAAAAGTTATAAATCTGTGTACTTTATTGCAGGGCCAAGAATTGTAGAACAAATGATTAGTAAAAACTTATTAGATAGGTATTATTGCTCTACAAGCTTACAGATGTTAGGAACTAAAAATTATGATACAATCATAAGAGGTGACTACTTAAAAAAAAATGTAAATTTAGATTTGATTGAAATGTATATACATCAAGAGAAAAAAGTAAAGATACAAACTATATTTCAAATTTTTAACATTAAAGGAAAACGAGATGTTTATTGAACTAATATCAAACTATGGGTTATTTTTATTAAAAACGCTAACTATTCTAATTAGTATAATAGCTGTATTAAGTTTTATTGTAAATTCAAAGAAAGCAAAAACTGAAGGAAGTTTAGATATAAAAAATATAAATAATGAATTTGATATTCTTGAAGAAAATATTAAAAAAAAAATATTTTCAAATTCTGATTATAAAAAATTTATAAATTTTAGAAAAAAAAATAAAATAAAAATAAATAAAAAATTATTTATCATTGATTTTAAAGGAAATATCAGAGCAAGTGAAATACAATCACTAAGAAGGGAAATATCGGGCGTAATTTTATCTTACACTAAAGGCGATGAAGTAATGTTAAGACTCGAAAATTCTGGAGGTACAGTGCATGAACATGGATTAGCTGCTGCTCAATTAAAGAGAATAAAAGATAAAAATATTCCCTTAACTATATGTGTTGATAAAGTTGCAGCAAGTGGTGGCTACATGATGGCATGTGTTGCAAATAAAATAATTGCATCTCCTTTTGCAATTATTGGTTCTATAGGGGTGTTAGCTCAACTCCCTAACTTTAATAAATTATTAAAAAATAATGGAATTGAATTCGAACAACATACAGCTGGGAATTATAAAAGAACAATTACGATGTTTGGAGAAAACACAGATAAAGATCGAGAAAAACTTAATGAGCAACTTGAAGATATTCATTTATTATTTAAAGAATTCATAGTAAACCAAAGAAATAAGATTGATATAGAAAAAGTAGCTACAGGTGAATACTGGTATGGTAAAAAAGCTTTAGATTTAAATTTAATAGATGAGATAATGACTAGTGATGAATACATGCTTTCTATGAAAGAAAAATTTAATATTATATATATTAAATATACGCCAGTTAAATCATTATCTGAAAAAATCTTAAATACGTCTTCAAATATTACAAATAAAATTTTTAATATTTTTGAACAAAAAAACTATGATAAAAATATTTTTAAATAATATTCTTCTGAATGATCTCTAAAATTGCGTCTCTTAATGCCTCAGCAATTTTTTCTTGAAAGTCATTAGATATTAACTTCTCTTCTTCTTCTTTATTAGATAAATATGCTGTCTCTACTAAAATAGATGGTATATCAGGTGACTTTAAAACTACAAATCCAGCTTGCTCAACATTCTTTGAATGTATTTCTGAAACATTAGCCAATTTAGACAAAAAAATCTCTCCTACTTTTAAGCTAGTTTCAATAGTAACACTCTGTGACATATCTATAATAACTTTTGCCACTGAACTGTCTTTGCCGTCAATGCTTGCTCCACCTATAAAATCAGCAGAATTTTCTTTATTAGCCAACCATGACGCGGCTTCACTAGAAGCACCATGTTGCGATAGAACATATACAGAAGAACCTTTTGCTTCTTTATTTAAAGCAGCATCTGCATGAATAGAAATAAATAAGTCAGCTTTATATGTCCTCGCCTTTTTAATTCTTTGCCTTAATTTCATGTATACATCATCTGTTCTAATTAGAATTGGCTTAACGTTATTTTCTTTTTCAAGAAGAGAGTATAATTTTTTAGAAATCAAAAGCACAATATTCTTTTCAAAAGTACCTTGTGCTCCAACAGCGCCTGGATCTTTTCCTCCATGTCCAGCGTCAATAGCTATAATAATTTTATTTTTTTTTTTATTATAATTTTCTTCTACATCGGTTAAAAATTTTGAATTTATAAAAAAAATATCTAGTACTAACCTATACCCATAGTCACCGCTAGGTGGTAAATCAAAAACTTTATTTTTAAATTTTTTATTAGATTGAAAATTAAATTCTAAATTATTTTGCTTTTTTATTAATGTTAAAGTTTTAATATAATCTTTATTTATTTCAGGATTTTTAAATGTAGCACTAGTGTTTATATTGTTTAAGCTAATATTTATAGAATTATTATCACTTACTGTTTTATAACTTATATCTTCTTGTGCATCAAAAACTATTCTTAATTTATCTAATTTAACGTCATAAGATAATCTTATATTTTTTAACTCATTTGATGGATATGCCTGTTGCGATAAAAAAAAAATAGAAAATATTAAAAAAAATATTTTAAAAAAATTTAATTTTATATAAAAACTAGTTAATGAATTCATTTATAAATTTTACTTATTATTATTTTTCCAGTATCAGATTTACCCGTAAATATAATTCTTCTTTTGTTTAGAATTTCTTTATTTTGAATATTAATTATGATATCAGATTTAAGCATCAGCTTTTTGTCGTTTTCAATCCATTCCACTAACAACAAACTATTTTTTGTAAAATAATCTTTATAATCTAAATAGTTTTCTTCTCTTTTATTTATCCTATATAAATCCACATGCATAATACTAATACCATCAAAGTTATATTCTTCTAAGAGACTAAACGTTGGACTTTTTACTTTTTCATTTTTACAATAAGTTCTAATTAAAGCCCTTATAAATGTTGTTTTTCCTGCTCCTAAATCTCCTGAAAAACCTATTATTAATGGTAATAAAATATTTTTTGAAAATTTTTTAGCCAATGCTATGGTTTCAGCTTTATTATTTATAGTGTATTTCATTTATTGTAAAAAATATATTTTATAATCCTATAGTTAATTATCATTTTTAATGATTAATTATTATGTTTTAACCTGTGCTATTTTTTACTTTATTTTCTAAATCTTTAAAATATTTTTTATACATTTTTGAAAATCTAAAAAAAGTAAATTTTCTTAAAAATCTTTTTAATCTAAGTAATCAAGCTTATAATTTGAATTATTGTATATCAAACAAAAAAATAGTAGGATATATTTATTTTAGGAGTAAATATAATGAATCCATTAAAATCTATACCTATGACAGTTGGACTCGGGTTTTTTCTTGCAATAATTATTAGTATATCTTTTGATCATATTGGACCAGGAATGCCACTTTGGTCATTAGTAACATGGTTACATGTTTTTTTCGGTATTATCTGGATAGGGTTACTTTACTATTTTAATTTCGTTTCAATTCCTGGTATTGCCTCTGCTTTAGCTGACAAAGATGGTCCTGGGCCATCAGCAATTCTTAAGTATATTGCACCAAAAGCTTTTTTTTACTTTAGATGGGGAGCGCTACTAACTTGGATTACTGGAGCCTTGGCTTTGCACTTTAGCCAAATTGGCATTCATAATGCTTTTACTCTTCAGTCAGGAGCAGTAATAATTGGTATTGGGTCTTGGTTAGGAACTATTATGCTTTTAAATGTATGGGGTTTAATTTGGCCAAGTCAAAAAAGAATTCTTGGAATCGTAAGTGCAACAGAAGCACAAATAGCAAAAGCGAAAATAGTTGCTTTAATGGCTTCGAGAACTAATACATTACTTTCAATCCCCATGTTAATGTGCATGAGTAGCCATATGCATGGCCTTCCTCTATGACATTGAAT
>CAXNNI010000048.1:0-6494 GCA_964203715.1 Gammaproteobacteria bacterium | reverse complement strand
GGTTTTGCAGTAACACTCACCATTGGTGTAATTTCTTCTTTGTTTACTGCTATTGTTATTACAAGAATTTTAGTTCGAATTTTTTATGAAAATAATAATATTTTGAAAATAAAAAAATTAAGCATATGAAAAATTTAAATCAAAATTATAATTTTATGAAAAGATATAAATTAAGTTTATATGTATCTTTGTTTTTAATTTTTATTTCTTTATTTAGTTTATTTGTAAAAGGACTAAATTATGGTATAGATTTTAGTGGTGGAACCATTATTGAAATTAGTTTTAATTCGGACGCTCCAATTAACGGCATAAGAGAATATTTAAAAAATAATAATTATAAAAAATTTTCTGTTCAGTTTTTTGGTTCTAATAAAAATATTATAATAAAAATTTCTAACTTAAATTATTTAGCTGAAACAACTTTAAGTAATGCTATCGTAGATGATTTAAGGACTAAGTACTCTTTTAATCTTAGCAGGGTTGAAAACGTTGGTGCACAAGTTGGAGACGAATTAAGAGATCAAGGAATTTTAGCTACATGTATAGCTTTACTCTTAATAATGATTTACATAGCTCTTAGATTTGAATATAGATTTGCTATTGCAGCTGTAATCGCATTATTTCACGATGTAATTATTATAATTGGTACATTTTCAATTACTCAAGTTGAATTTGATTTAACTGTATTTGCCGCAATACTTGCGATAATTGGTTATTCACTAAATGACACAATTGTGGTATTTGACAGGATTCGAGAAAACTTTATTGATTCTAATAAAGATAATTTAAGTACAGAGATAGTTTTAAATCAAGCTATTAATGATACTTTATCAAGAACTATAATAACTTCATTGACTACCTTACTGGTAGTAATAGCATTGTTAATATTTGGAGGAGAAACTCTTTTTGGTTTTTCCTTCGCTTTAACTCTGGGTATTTTTTTTGGAACTTATTCTTCAATATATATAGCAAGTGCTATATTATTAATGATGAATATCTCTATTGAAGATCTAATTATTGGTGGAAAAGAAAAGGATAAGCCCTGAAATTTAAATAAGTTTTTTTGATAATTTATTAATTATTTCATTGTGTAAGTCAATATTTGCTGCTAAAACATTTCCATTTTTTAAATATTCATCCTTGTTACTTATGTCGCTAATATGACCTCCTGCTTCAGAGACAATACTCGCTCCAGCAACAATATCCCAAGGTTTTAAATTAAATTCCCAGAAGCCATCTAATCTTCCACATGCAACATATGATAAATCAAGAGCCGCCGCTCCAAATCTTCGAATACTTCCACATTTTTCATCCATTAAAATCCTAAGAGTTTCAATATATATTCCGCTAGTATCTTGTTTTCTATACGGGATACCGGACCCAAAGATAGCAGTTTTTATTGTATTACAACTTGATACTCTAATTTTTTTATTATTTAATTGAGCACCTTTACCTTTCTCAGCAGAAAATAGTTCATTTTTAAAGGGATCATAAATAACCCCAAGAATAGGTTTATTTTCTTTACACAAACCAATTGAAACTGCAAAGTGAGGAATACCATGAATAAAGTTTGTAGTCCCATCAAGAGGGTCTATAAACCATTCATATTCTGATTGAACATTATTTGAGCCACTTTCTTCTGCTGTCACTTTATATTTTGGATAAGCCTTGCTTAGAGTTTCTGTAATTATTTTTTCTGCTTCTTGATCGGCTTCAGAAACATAATCATTAAAACCCTTATCTCTAACTTTTAAATAATTTAGCCTTGAATAAAATCTCATAATAGATTTTCCAGCAAGTAATGCTGCATTAATGGCTATATTTAATTGGGGACTAAAAGTATTATTCATAATTTTTTAGTTTAAGATAAATTAATGTTACTATATTAATACATAATTGATACTTAATCATGAAAAATATATTTTATAAATGATAGAATTTTCAAAAACAAAAATTATTTTGTTAGAGACAAGTCATTCTGGCAATATAGGGTCAGTAGCAAGAGCTATGAAAACTATGAATTTTAGTAATTTATTTGTTGTAAATCCAAGATGCGAAATAGATTCTGTCTCATACGCTATGGCCTCAAATGCTGGAGAAATTTTAGATAATGCAGTAGTGTCATATAATTTATCAGATATTTTAAGCGATTGTAATTACGTCGTAGGAACAACCGCAAGACAAAGAGATATACCTATAGAAATAATTAATCCTAGACAGTTTGCGGCAACTGTAGATAAAGAAAATTATGAAATGATAGCAATATTGTTTGGAAATGAGGCTAGAGGATTAACAAATGATCAGTTATCGTTATGTTCAATAGCAATACATATTCCTTCTAATAAAAAGTATTCTAGCTTGAATATTGCATCTTCACTTCAAATAATTTTATATGAACTTTTTTTTAAATTAGACGATAATATTTCAAGTATTAATAAGGTAAACAGTAATCTTGCTAGTAATGCAAAATTACATGGGTTTTTAAATCATATGGATAAGGTTTTAAGAAAAATTAATTTTGTTAAAGATGATAGACCAATGCTATCAAGAAAAGTTAATCATATATTCAAAAAAGCTAATTTATCAGAAGAAGAAATAAATATTTTAAGAGGGATCTTAACCGCAGTTGATAATCATTCTCAATAATATTAATAATATCAATAATATATAGATAATTATTAGTTGACAATATTAGTAGGCTTATTCATTATAATAGTTATATTAGTAAATAAGTACTTATTAAAATATGAAATTAACAGTAAAAAGTAGATATGCAGTTTCAGCGATGCTCGATATTGCTTATTATGATTTAGGTAGTCCAATATCTTTGTTAGAAATTTCAGAAAGACAGAATATATCATTATCGTATCTTGAGCAGTTATTTTCTAGACTAAAAAAAAGTGGTCTCGTAGATAGTGTAAAAGGCAGAGGCGGTGGATACAGACTATCAAAAGAAGCAGATAAAATTATGATATCAGAAGTTATTAGTGCCGTGGATGAAAATATAGAAACTACAGCTTGCAATGGAAAATCAAATTGCCATAACAATCAACAGTGCTTGTCTCATGATTTATGGCAAGGTTTAGGGGAAGAGATATGGAGTTATTTGTCAGAGATTACCTTGCAACAAGTTATTTTAAAAAATAGCACCACTAAAAATATAACCAAAATTAAATTAATGGAAAATATAATATGAAAAATTTAAATGCAAAAACTCCAATATATTTGGATTATGCTTCTACAACACCTATAGATAAAAGAGTTGCAGAAAAAATGTTTGAATTTATGACTATGGATGGAAAATATGGAAACCCAGCTTCAAGGTCTCATTCATTTGGATGGGATGCAGATGACGCAGTAGAGGAAAGTAGAAAAAATGTCGCAGATCTTATTAATGCTGATCCTAAAGAAATAGTATGGACAAGCGGAGCAACTGAATCAAATAATTTAGCTATAAAGGGAGCAGCTCATTTTTATAAAAAAAAAGGTAAACATATTATTACGGTTAAAACTGAACATAAAGCAGTTTTAGATGCGTGCCGACAATTAGAAAGAGAAGGATTTGAAGTTACATATTTAGAGCCAATGGATAACGGTCTGCTTGATATAAAAAAACTTGAAGATGCAATAAGAGATGATACAGTTTTAATATCAGTTATGCATGTAAATAACGAAATAGGGGTTATTCAAGACATTGAAAAAATAGGTAAGATCACAAGAAGTAAAAATATTATTTTTCATGTTGATGCGGCTCAAAGTGCTGGTAAGATCAAGATAGATTTAGAAATTATGCAGGTAGATTTGATGAGTTTTTCTGCTCACAAAATATATGGTCCGAAAGGTATTGGAGCATTATATGTTCGAAGAAAGCCAAGAATAAGATTAGAAGCTCAGATTCACGGTGGTGGGCATGAGAGAGGGCTTCGCTCAGGAACACTTCCTACTCATCAAATAGTAGGAATGGGTGAAGCATTTAAAGTTGCAAAAGAAGCAATGGATGAAGAATTTAAAAGAATTTCTAAATTAAGAATTAGGTTATGGAATGGTGTTAAAGACATGGAAGAAGTTTATTTAAATGGAGATTTCGAAAACAGATATCCAGGCATTATGAATATAAGTTTTAATTATGTTGAGGGTGAATCTTTAATTATGGCAACAAAAGATATTGCTGTATCAAGTGGCTCTGCATGTACTTCTGCATCTTTAGAGCCTAGTTTTGTTTTAAGGGCTATTGGAAGATCTGACGAATTAGCCCATAGTTCATTAAGAATATCTATTGGGAGATTTACAACAGAAGAAGATATAGATTTGACTATTAAGACAGTTAAAAAGGCTGTTGAAAAATTAAGATTATTATCTCCATTATGGGAAATGTATAAAGACGGCATTGATATGAATAAAATTGAGTGGGCTGCCCACTAAAAATAATAAAATAGGAGAATTAAGATGGCATATGGAAAAAAAGTATTAGATCATTATGAAAATCCAAGAAATGTTGGAACTTTAGATAAAGATGATATCTCTGTAGGTACTGGGATGGTTGGAGCGCCTGCGTGTGGTGATGTAATGAAATTACAAATAAAAGTTAATAAAGACGGTATAATTGAAGATGCAAAATTTAAAACATATGGTTGTGGATCAGCGATCGCATCATCAAGTCTTTTAACTGAATGGGTAAGAGGTAAAACATTAGAGCAAGCTCAGCAAATAAAAAATATTGAAATTGCAGAAGAATTATCATTACCACCTGTAAAAATTCATTGTTCAGTTTTAGCAGAAGATGCAATAAAAGCGGCTGTAAATGATTATTACCAAAAAAATAATAAAAAGAAAACGGCGTAAATAGATATGGCTATATCATTAACAGATAACGCAGCACAAAGAGTTAAAACTTTCCTAGAAAAAAGAGGTCATGGGATAGGATTGAGAGTAGGGGTTAAAACTACAGGATGCTCCGGTATGGCATACGTAATAGAGTATGCAGATAAAGTAGATTTAAATGATACTGTATTTGAATTAAAAGGAGTAAAAATTATCGTAGATCCGAAATGTTTACTTTATTTAGATGGAACGGAACTTGATTTTTCAAAAGAAGGATTAAATGAAGGTTTTAAGTTTAGAAATCCAAATGAAAAAGCAAGATGTGGATGCGGCGAAAGTTTTAGTGTTTAATAAAGAACTATATGCCTATTGATTTTAATCAGAATTATTTTGAGCTTTTTGGGCTAGAACAATCTGTTAATGTTAACTATAAAGATTTAGAAAAAAAATACCTAGAATATCAAAAAAAATTTCATCCAGATAAATATATAAATGGTAGCGATAATCAGAAGATGGTGTCTTTGCAAATTATTTCATTTATAAATGAAGCATATAAGATTTTAAAAGATGATTATTTAAAAAGTATATACTTGTTAAAAACTGCTGGATATGAAATCGATAATCAAAGCAATATTACTATATCAGATAGAGAATTTTTAATTCACCAAGTTGAATTAAGAGAAGAACTAGAAGAAATAACTTCAAAAAAAAATAGAGAAAAATTCAGTCTTTTTATAAATAAAATTTCTGAATATAAAAAAAAATGTATTAAAGATTTTGAATTAAATTTTAGTAATAACGCTTTTGATCAAGCTTTAAACAGTATTAAAAAATTAAAATTTTATTTATCAATAGAAAATGATTTGAAAAGAAATAGGTAATAAATTATGGCATTGTTACAAATATCAGAACCTGGAGAGACAAAGGATTTACATAAAAAAAAATTTTATGTTGGTATAGATTTGGGAACTACTAATTCATTAATTGCAATAATTAAAAATGGTACTCCAGATATTTTAAAAGGTTTTAACAATGAAAATTTACTTCCATCTATTGTAAGTTATAAAAAAAATTCAATTATTGTTGGAGAAAATTTAACAGAAGATGATTCCATAACTTTCAGATCAATAAAAAGACTAATTGGAAAAAATGTATGCGATATAGATAAAAATAAAGATAAATTTTATTTACCATGTCAATATTTCGATGAAAATAATTCTATTAAATTTAATGTCTTTGAAAAAAAAATAACTCCTATTGAAATTTCTGCAGAAATACTTAAGCATTTAAAAAATATTTCTGAAAAAAGATTAGGTGGAGAAATTGCAGGGTGTGTTATTACTGTACCAGCTTATTTTGATGACGCACAAAGGCAAGCAACCAAAGATGCGGCTAGAATTAGCGGTTTAAAGCTATTAAGATTATTAAATGAGCCAACTGCTGCTGCAATTGCCTACGGGTTAGAAGCAAAAAAAATTTCAAAGGTTTTGATATACGATTTAGGAGGAGGTACTTTTGATGTTTCAATTTTAGATTTAAATAAAGGTATCTTTAGAGTTTTAGCTACCGGTGGAGATAGTAATTTAGGTGGAGATGATTTTGATTTCTTATTAACTAATTTTATTGAAAAAAAATTAAATTTAAAGTTAAACAGAAAAGAAAAACATGCCTTA
>CAXNNI010000047.1:0-6521 GCA_964203715.1 Gammaproteobacteria bacterium | reverse complement strand
ACATAGATACAAGAATACAAAAGGTTCTAAATAGTGAAGTTGATGGAATTATTCTAGCTGCAGCAGGAATTAAAAGACTTGGTTTAGAAAAACATATATCTTCATATATGGATAAAAAAATCTGGATCCCTGCAATCGGTCAAGGTGCTATAGCTATTGAGTCAAAAAAAGATAATGTACAAATTAATAAATTAGTAAATAAACTAAATCATAATTTGACAAGATTATGTGTTGATTCTGAGAGAGAAATTAGCAAATACTTTAAAGCAAACTGTAATACACCAATAGCTGCATACTCTTGCATAAAAAATAATAAAATTATTTTAAATTCAATGATTGGGTCGATTGATGGAAGGGAAAAAATTTATTGTGAAAAAGAAGGGTTAATAGAAAATGCTATAAAAATAGGACGTGAAGTAGCAATTGAACTTGATTTAAAAGGAGCAAGAAAATTTTTATAAAATGTATATTTTAATTACAAGACAATTAGAAAAATCAAAAAAATTTTCACTTCTTTTAAATAAAAATAATATCAAAAATTTCATATATCCTGTTATATTAATAAAGAATATTAAACCAAAAAAAATTGACCTCGAAAATCTTAAAAAATCTGATTTAGTTATTTTTACCAGCCCAAATTCTATAAGTTCAATTGCAGATTTATTGAAGCCTAGCGTAATAAAGGATAAAATAATAGTATCTATTGGAGAATCAACAAAAGAAATACTAGAGAGCATAAAAATTAAAGTTAATATAGTACCTAAAATTAATTTTTCAAGTGAATCTCTTTTGTGCGAAATAAAAAAAAATAAAATTTCAAATAAAAAAATTATTATTATAAAAGGTACTGGCGGTAGAAATTTATTAAAAAGTGAATTATCTAAAAATAATTATGTATTTGAGGATATGAATGTATATGAAAGAAATATACCAAGTAATATTGATATAATACCAACTGAAGTTTTTAAAAATATATCTCATATTTGCATTACCAGTGTTGATATTCTCAATAATTTAATTACTATTTTTAATAAATTTAAATTAAAAATTTCAAATAATCTAATTTTTATTGCCGGAAATAAAAGAATTGCCGTTGAGATAGAAAAAAAATTTATAAACAATAAAGTAATAGTTTCTCTAAATCCTAATGACAAAGAAATGCTTAAAACTATTTTAAGCTAAAAATTTTTAAACTTTACCAGTATCAATTTCTTCTTTTATCCATCTTTTTGCTAATATATTCGATAATTTTTCAGAAATATTTTCTGAGCATTCCTTGATTTCTTTTAATAATTTATAATCTCGCGCTATATTTGCAATTTTAAAACTTATCTCGCCCTTTTGTTTTTTACCCAGGATCTCTCCTGGTCCCCTTATTTCTAAGTCTTCTTTTGCAATATCAAATCCATTATTATATTTTCGTAAAATTTCAATTCTATTTTTTGCTATATCATTTAATCCAGATTTGTATATTAATATACATGTACTTTGTTTTTGACCTCTTCCAACTCTTCCTCTTAACTGATGCAGTTGAGATAGTCCCATTCTCTCTGAGTTTTCAATAACCATTATTGTTGCATTTGGAACATCTAAACCAACTTCTATAATAGTTGTTGAAACTAACAAATCTATTTTTTTATTTCTAAAATTACTCATAACTTCTTCTTTTTTTTTCATCTCCATTCTTCCATGAAGTAAACCTATTCTTATATTTTTAAGTCTTTCTAATAAATCTTTATAAATATTATTTGCAGCCATACACTCTAAAATTTCTGACTCTTCAATGAGCGGACATACCCAGTATACTTGATTTCCTTCTATACACTGTGCTCGAATTTTTTCAAAAATTTCACTTCTTCTATTTTCTGAAATTGCTATTGTTTTAATTTCTTTTCTTCCTAAAGGCATTTCATCTATTATTGAATAATCTAAATTACCATATAATGTCATTGCTAAAGTTCTTGGTATAGGAGTAGCCGTTAATATTAATTGATGAGGGAAAGTTTCTAAATTTTTTCCTTTTGAAACTAAATTCATTCTCTGATGTACACCGAATTTATGCTGCTCATCAATTATTACTAGCGCTAATTTTTTAAATTTAATCTGATTTTGTATCAAAGCATGCGTACCTATAATTATATTAATATTTCCTAATTTTATATCTTCAATAACTGTTTCTTTTTCTTTTTTTTTCATTCCTCCATATAATAAAGAAATATTTATTTTAAAATTCTTTAACAAATTTTTTATACTTTGATAGTGCTGTTCAGATAAAATCTCTGTTGGAGCCATAAATGCTACCTGATAACCATTGCTTATAACATGCAGGGCAGCAAATAACGCCACGAGTGTTTTACCTGAGCCAACGTCTCCTTGAACTAGTCTCATCATTGGAGTTGTTTTTTGCATATCAAAAATAATTTCATCTATAACTCTTATTTGAGAACTTGTTGGTTGAAAAGGAAGATCAGAAATAAGTTTATTCATATGCTTATCATTATTATCTAGTTGAAAAGCTAATAATGTTTTATTGTAAGCTCGAATTCTTTTAAATATTAATTGGTGAGCTAAAAGTTCTTCAAAAACTAATCTTTTTTTATTTTTATTATCTGAAGAGATTAATTCTTCATATTTAGTATATTTACATGGTTTATGAATATTTATTAAGGCAGAATTAATGTCTATTAAATTATAATTTTTTAATATTTTTTTAGGCAAAATTTCTGGGATCAACATTTTTTTAGAATGCAATAATGAGATAGATTGCCTAATATAATTTCTCAGACTATATTGATGTAACCCTTCTGTTATTGGATAAATTGGGGTAAGAAATTCATCTAATTGCGGTTTATTATTCAGATCAATAAATTGACATTCTGGATGAATAATTTCTTTAGTTTTATTAACAAACCTTACTTCACCATAACATCTTAATATTTTACCTATTATAAAATTATTTGTTTGGCTTTTATTGAAGTAAAAAAAACGTAAACGCATCGTGCCAGTTTCATCAGAAATAGTAACTATAAAAATTCTTTTTTTATAAAAAACTATATTAGTTTTCGTTATTATTCCTTCGATAAGATATTTATTTCCTTCTTGTGTATCTGAAATATTAGTCAATCTTGTTTTATCTTGATATCTTATTGGTAAATGAAAAAGAAGATCTTCTATTGTATGTATGCCTATTTTATTTAATTTTATTAATACTTTTTCGCCTACACCTTTAAGATCTAAAAGACTATAAGACATATAACTTATTTTGTCGTTGCAATAGCATCAATTTCTATCAAAGATTCTTTTGGAAGCTCTTTAATTCCAATGACAGCTCTTGCAGGATATGGTTTTTCAAATATTTTTTGCATGTATTCGTTAACTTTTGAAAAATTTTCTAAATTTGTCAAATAAACGTTAAGCTTTAAGATATGATTAAGAGACGATCCAGCAGCGTCTAGTACACAACTTAAATTAATAAACACTTGTTTAATTTGCATATCTATATCATCTGAAACCAAAATCATTTTTTTTGGATCTAAAGGAATTTGCCCCGACAAATAAATTATATCTCCGTATTTAGTTGCTTGAGAGTATACACCTATTGCTTCTGGTGCTTTTTCTGTATATATATATTCTTTTATCATTTATCCTAATGTCCTCATTACCTTATTTATGTTATTAAGTTTTTTTAATTCTTTAATTATAGAGGCTAAATGCGTTCTATTTTTAACCTCAATAGTAAAAACAATAGAAGCATAGGGATTTTGAACCTCATCGAATTTAACATTTTCAATATTACACGAAAAGCGAGAAATTACTCCTGCAACATTTGCTAAAACTCCTCTTTCTTTCTCAGAATATACTCGAATTTGGGCATGATAATCTCCAGTTACATCTTCCGCCCATTCAATATATATTTTTTTTACTTTTGTTTTCCTTATGTTATGACAAATAGATCTATGAACCACAAAACCATTTCCTGAAGAAGATAAACCAACTAAATCATCTCCAGGAATAGGGTGACAACATTTTGCAAAGCTTAAAACTAAGCTTTCTGCACCTTTAATAGGTACATTTTCTATTTTTTTTGAACCTAAAACTTTAAAAACCCAATCATCATATTTTCGTTTAACAAAACTTTTCTTAACTGCTAAATTTTGAGCTACGAGGTGTGGAACTATATTGCCTAATCCTATTTCTATAAATAAAGAATTTTCATTTTTTAAATTATATTGCTCTAATATTTTTTTAATAGAAGCATAAGGAATTTCAGTAAATGAAGTCCCATAATCAATTAGCGCTTTATCTAATATTCTCAAGCCTAAATCTAATGCTTGCGCGACTTGCATATTTTTCAAATAATTTTTTATATTTGTTCTAGCCTTTACAGTTACAACAAATTCAAGCCATGATGGGTCTGGTTTTGCCATAGGGGAGGTAATTATTTCAATTGTTTGACCTGAAGAAAGCATGGTACTAAGGGGAACGTCAATACCATTAATTTTTGCTGAAGCACACCCGCTTCCTACTGCTGTATGAACAGAATATGCATAATCTATAATACTACTTCTATATGGCAGTTCTTTTATTTCTCCTTTTGGAGTAAAAACATAAATTTCATCAGGAAAAAGATCAATTTTAATTTTTTCAAGAAGATCAATAGAATTAGAAGAATTTTCGCGAAAATCAAGGATTTTTTTTATCCAATCTCTTGCATAGGCTTGAGCAGATGAGTGACCGCCAGATTTGTATTGCCAATGAGATGCTATCCCTGATTCAGCAAAATGATCCATTTCTAATGTTCTAATTTGTACTTCAATAGGTACTGCCTTTGGACCAAACAAAACAGTATGTATCGCCTGATAACCATTTGATTTAGGAATGGCTATATAATCTTTAAATTTTCCTGGAATCGGTTTATAGAAATTGTGGCATGCACCTAATATTCTATAACAATCATCTATTGTTTTTGTTACCACTCTTAAGCCATATATATCATATACAGCTTTAAAACTTATTTTTTTCTTTTTCATTTTTTTGTAAATACTATAAGCATTTTTTTTTCTTGCAAGAATTTCAGTTGAAATATTTAAATCAACTAATCTTCCTAGAATTTTTTCTCTTATATCATCAAGAAATTTTTCTTTATTACCACTGTGACTTTGTACAGCTTTTTTTATTATTTTATATCTAAATGGATTTATTGTTTTAAATGAAATTTCTTCTAATTCTAATCTTAACTTATTCATTCCAAGTCTTTGTGCAATTGGCACATAAATTTCTCGAGTTTCTTTTGCTATTCTTATTTTTTTTTCTCTAGATAGACAATCTAAAGTTCTCATGTTGTGCAATCTATCAGCTAACTTTACTAACATTACTCTTAAATCGTCTGACATTGCTAAAATCATCTTACTAAAATTTTCAGCTTGCGCTTCATATCTTGAAAGAAAAATAATATTGTCTATTTTACTAACACCATCAACTAATTTAGCTATTTCAGTTCCAAATAATTTTTCAATATCTTTTGTATTTACCTCAGTATCTTCAACAACATCATGTAAAATTGCAGCAATAATACTTACTGAATCCATTTTCATATCTGCTAGAATTGAAGCAACAGCGAGTGGATGATTTATATAAGGTTCGCCACTTTTTCTAAGTTGTCCTTTATGATTTTCATTACTAAAAACAAATGCTTGCTTAATTAATGTTATTTTTTGTTCAGATAAATATAATTCAGATTTCTTTAAAAGATAATTTAATGTCGGATTTGACAATTTTTGTTGATTTGAATGAATTGCTTTTAAGCTTAAAGTCTCAACCATACTATATTACTAATCACAATTTTTTATGATTTCAGTCAATCTGAAAACTCATTTGAACTTACTGAACTTTCTTGAGTTGAAGAATCTATATCCTCTAATTTTAACTCTACGTCATTTTGTTCTTCTGATAACTCGTCATCTATTAAAACGCTAACTTCTGCATCAATTTCTTCTTGCTTAAATATTACTTTATTATTATCGCTAATTATAATTTTTTCATTTAGCATTGCTTCTGTAATAGTTCCGGCTGCAATTTCTCTTAGTGCTAATACAGTGGCTTTATCATTATCCCAATCTAAAGTTGATTGTTTTCCATTTAACAATTGTCTTGTTCTTTTACTTGCAACTCTCACTAAATGAAAACGATTTTCTACTTTTTCCAAACAATCTTCTACAGTTATTCTTGCCATTTTTCTACTCTTTAAGTTTTAAATTGATATTATGTATTATAGATAGTACTTTAAAAAACACTCTCTATCAAAGATTCTTTATGTATTTTATCTTTTAATACCATATTTACATCTAATATATATGATAGTAATTGCTTAGCAGCTATATCAAAATCGTTATTTATCAAAACATAGTCGTAAAACATAGCATTAGAAATTTCAATTTTCGCATTCTCTAATCTTCTTAAAATAACATTCTCTTGATCCGTACCTCTTTTTCTCAACCTATTTTCTAAAATAGCGAGCGAGG
>CAXNNI010000046.1:0-6603 GCA_964203715.1 Gammaproteobacteria bacterium | reverse complement strand
CAAATATTATTTTTAAAAAAAAATTTTGAAGAAATTGCAAAGATTGATGAACCATCAAATACTATTCTTGAATCTATAATAATTATATTAGATCAAATAAAAAACTTATCCAAAATGATAGATAAATATAATAATACTATAAACAACGATGATGAAAGATTAGAACAACTAAATCAAAAAATTTTATCTTTAAATAATTTGGCAAGAAAATATAATTCAAACGAGAATACTCTTAAAGAAATTCTAAAAGATAAAATTTATAAACTAGAAAAATTAATAAATAAAAAAGAAAAAATTTTAGAATATAATGGAGCGATTAAAAAATATACATACAAATATCATAATATCGCAAATGATATTTCAAATATAAGAATAAAAGAATCTTTAATATTAGAAAAAAAAATTACTGAACACCTTAAAAATCTTGGTATGAATGACTGTGAATTTAAAATTGATATTTCTACTGATAAAAATATTATTAGTAAAAATGGCTATGATAAAGTTTCTTTTTTAATAAAAACTAATAAAAAATCTAAGCTTCTTCCTCTCACTGAAATTGCATCAGGAGGAGAACTTTCTAGATTAAGTTTAGTGATTCAGCTAGTAACAAGATCTAATGATGATTGCGAAACAATGATATTTGATGAAATTGATACTGGTATTGGGGGATCTACGGCGGAAATTCTTGGCAAACATCTGGCGAGCTTATCTATAAAAACTCAAGTCTTATGTGTAACTCATCTTTCTCAAATTGCGGCAAAAGCAGAAAATCATTATCTAGTAATAAAAGATAAATATAATTCTAGTACAAATGTATTATATTTAGATAAAGATGCTAGAGTTTATGAACTGGCCAGAATGATTGGTGGAATTGAGCTTACAGAAAAAGCAATACAATTTGCAAAAGAACTACTAAATTAAAAACTATTCTTTTTCTATAAATTCACCATATAAAATCATGCTATGGTATGAAATGTTAAAATTGTTTTTTTTTGCTAAAATTTTTTGTCTTTCCTCAATAACTTCATCATAAAACTCTAATACTTTTCCAGTTTTTACACAGACCATATGATCGTGATGCTCACCATCATTTAATTCAAAAACTGCATGATTACTATCATTTTCAAAATGATGCCTAATTACAATTTTCGCGTCTTCAAATTGGGTTAAAACCCTATAAACAGTAGCTAAACTAATAATTTCTCCATCATTAATTAGCTGCTTATATATATCTTCAGCAGATAAATGGCGTTTTTCAGCATTTTCTAATTTAGATAGAATTTTTATTCTAGGCAAAGTTGTTTTTAAACCAGCATTTTTTAATTCTAAATTACTCATATTTAATATATTATCGTTAAATGATGAAAGTATATACAAAAAAATTTGTTTTAATTAAAATAATTTTATCACTTTTTTTGACAAATATTATTGCAAGCTGCCAACTTCTTCCAGAAGATTTTCAGGTAAAGACCTACAGGGTCCCTGTTCAGCAAGGCAATGTTATCGAGCAAAATAACGTAGATAAATTACGAATAAATATGACAAAAGAACAAGTAGAATTTCTTTTAGGTAAACCAATTTTGAATAATATTTTTAATAAAAATAGATGGGATTATGCATACTATAAAAAAATGGAACCTGATGAAACAAAACTGAGCCTAATAAGTTTATTTTTTAAAGATGATAAGTTAACTAGTATTAAAAGAATAGCAAAAAACAAAGACGGGCTATTTCAAGTAAATACAAATAAAGAACCTGAATTTTCAGAAAATCATGATAAAAAAATAACAAATAATGAGCTATTTGAAACCATTAAACTTGAAGGATCTATAAATGAAAATATTATTATAGAGAATTTTAATAATGATGCTAAGGAAAAAAATAACGTTGACAAAAATAATGAAGAAAATAAAAACATAATAAATAGTAAAAAAACAGAGAATCTTGGTAATACTGAAAACGAAGATAAATTATTTGAAAAAAATAAAGATAGTCAACAAATTGAAAATATAGTTCATAAATAGTCAAAAGCTTATAGTGAAGAAAGAATTAAAGATTAATTTGATTATTACAATGAAAACTATTCTTCTAATTTTTTTAGCGACACTAAATTATGGTAAAATTATAGAAAAAATATAATATTAAAAAAAAATTAAAATTTAAATATCAAATTTATTTATTTTATTTAAAAAATAAAAAACATAATCTTGCAATTGTAAAGTTTAAAAAAAGCTACTCTTCAAAAAACTATTTTGATATAGTAGAAAAAAAATTATTTATGAAAAGAAAAAAAAACTGAAAAGAAAATAATTTCAAAAAAAATTATTAATATTATTCGATAGATTTTTTATATTTAAATTTTCTATTATCGTTAGGGCTCATTTTTAAATCGTCATATATTTCTATCCTATCATTTTTTTTAATTATAAATTTACTATCAATTTTTTTTCCAAAGCATCCAAAATATTTTTTTTCTAAAAAATCTATAGAAAAGATAGAATTTTTAATAAGATGCTTGATTACTATATTTAGCGTAAGTTTTTTTTTATACTCTATATTATTTTTTATAATTATATTATTTGAACTGATATATATAATTTCAATATACTGCTTCTCTTTGTTGCAAGAGTTTTTTAAACCTATATGATTATTTTCTTTATGAGGTCTTCCTTTTTCTTCTAAGGGTTCATTTTCCTGCTCAACAACCTCATTTAATTTTTTTTTATTTATTTTAAAATGAAATGTTTTCATAATTTTTTTTGCAAAAAGTTCTAAAAAATACGGTATTCACATTTTTCTTATGATTTACTTCATGGATTCATTTACAAATGATTTTACTAAACTATCTATAATCTTACCGAGATATTTTCCTATAGCATAATCTAAAACTCTATTTTTCACTTCATAATTTAATTGCAAGCATATGATTGTTTTATCTTCAATTTCTCTAAACTGCCAATTTCCATCTAGATACTTTAAAGGCCCATCTACTAATTTCATTTCTATAGAACTATATTCAAAAATATTATTTCTTGTCGTAAATGAAATATTAAAACCTTTAATATTAAAATCTAATTTTGCTTCCATTTGATTTTTTGAGTGCAAAAGAATCTTTGATTCTACACAATATGGTACAAAATTTTTATATAAGTTTACGTTATTAACTATATTAAAAACAGTTTTTATATCTCTAAGAATTATTGCCTCTTTTTTTATTTCCATAATAAAAATTTTAAAAACTTAGAAATTTATAATAAGCACATTATACATAATACATATTATGGCTAAAGGAGCTATAATCTTTGACAAAATATTAAAGATAAACTTATAAAATCTTGATTTTATATTTAACTCTGATTCTACTTTATCTTTTGAAATTATCCAACTAAAGTAAATAACTATGAGTATTCCACCGATTGGTAATAATATATTTGAAGTTATATAATCAATAAATTCAAAAAAAGTCATATTAAATATTTTTTCTTTTGCTAAAATGTTAAATGAAAATATAGTCCCTATTCCTAATAGCCATGATAAACTTCCTGCTATTAGTGATGATTTTAATCTTGTAACATTATATTTTTCTATCATCCATATTACCATGGGCTCTATAAGTGAAATTGAAGACGTCCAAGCTGCAAATATTAATAAAGCGAAAAATAATGTTCCAACTAGTTGACCACCAGGCATTACTCCAAAAGCTATAGTTAAAGTTTGAAAAACTAAACCTGGACCTTGATCCATCTCTAATCCGTTTGAAATAACAATTGGAAAAATGACTATTCCGGCTATTATCGCAACTATAGTATCTATAAAAGCAACAATAACACATGTTTTTGGAATAGAAGTTTCTGAAGGTAAATAAGACCCATAAACTAAAAGTGCACCCATTCCTAAGCTAAGACTAAAAAACGCTTGTCCCATTGCAACTAATACCGTTTGCCATGTGACTTTACTAAAATCCGGATAAAACATAAATTTTATCCCAGAAAAAAAATCTCCTATTATTATCGAATATAATAGCAAAGCTATCAGTAAAATAAATAATGCTGGCATCATCATGAGTACTGCTTTTTCCAGCCCAGATTTAACACCTCTACAAACTACAAATAAAGTTATAATTATAAAAATCGTATGCCATGCCAATAACTTTTCTGGATCAGATATTAAAGAATTAAAAATATCAAATGCTTCCTGAGAATCTATATTATTCATCGTACCAAAAGCCGTTCTTACAGTATAAGCAATTGTCCAACCACCTATTACACTATAATAGGATAAAATTAAAATTCCTGAAATTATCCCAATAATGCCAATTATCCTCCAATTTTTAGAGGCATTCTCTTTTTCAGATATATACTCAATTGATGCAATTGGATTTAATCTACCTTTTTTCCCTAAGTAGACTTCAGCAATCATAATTGGAATACCTATAAATAAAACACAAAGAATATAAATTAAAACGAAAGCTCCCCCACCGTTTTCACTGACTAAATAAGGAAATTTCCATATATTGCCCAGCCCAACTGCTGACCCTGAAGCTGCTAAAATAAAAGCCATTCTTGATGACCATTGCCCATGCTCAGAAACTCTCTCTATTGCCATATTTTTCCTAAATTTTTTTTCGTTAATTTAATTAGTATATTTATATTATGTTAAGATTACAGATATTATGAGAAAAAAAACTAAAAATACAGAAAATATAGTTGTTGTTAATAAAAAAGCCACTCATGATTATTTTATAATCGAAAAATTAGAGGCTGGAATCGTTCTAGAAGGCTGGGAAGTTAAAGGAATTAGAGCTCTAAAAGTTCAATTAAAAGAAGCTTATGTAAAAATCAATAGAGGTAAGGTTTTATTAATTGGCACAAATATTACACCCCCTGATTACATTAATAAAGACACAGTAAAAAATCAAACGAGAACAAGAATATTGTTACTTAACCATAAGGAAATCAACACTCTAATAGGTAAAGTACAAAAAGAAGGTTTAGCGCTTATTCCGCTATCTATTTACTGGAAAAATAATAAAGTAAAATTATCAATAGGTGTTGCTAAAGGTAAAAAAAAATATGATAAAAGACAATCCGAAAAAGATAAAGACTGGTCTATTGAGAAAAATCGTGTCATTAAAAGCAAATTAAAAAAATAACTAACTTTATTTTTCGCTCAGACTACATGAATAGGAAGTATTAATTTCTCCTTTTAATTTAACACCTTCTATACATTCACTGTAACTAGTGTAATTTCCAAGATTAACACCATTTTGCATCGCGACCCAATCGCTGCCGCCCTCTGCATACTTTAAAAATCCCCAAAAACAAATAACAATTAACACGATCAAAGCAAATACTTTATCCATTATACTTTCTACCATTTTTGTTAGTATTAATTAATTGTATCAAAAATTTAGTATATTCCAAATACATCTTTTTTTGACATATCTTGTATTTTTCTACAAAATTCGCTGTGACTTCTTAATTCATCATCATTAGCAGCAATTACAACGTGTTGATTTTTTGAGTTACTAAAAATAGCGCTTACTTCCTTTTTATTATCTATAATATTATTTAAAACAAAGGAAGTCTGTCCTCCTGTCATAGCTAAATATACGTCACCAAGAATTCTGGCATCTAATAAAGCCCCATGAAAATCTCTATTTTTATTATCAATATTGTATCTTTTACACAAAGCATCTAAGTTATTCTTTTGCCCTGGATGTAATTTCTTAGCATAAACTAAAGTATCAAATATTTTGCATATATTGTTTAAATTAATTTTATGCTTTGATTTGGAAAATTCATTTTCTATAAACCCAACATCAAATGATGCATTATGTATTATTAATTCAGAGCCACTAATAAAGGCTAATAAATCATCTTTAATATTACAAAATAAAGGCTTATCTTTTAAAAATTCATTTGTTATACCATGGATACTTATTGCACCTTGGTCTATTTCACGAAGTGGGTTCAAATAACAATGAAATATTTTACCAGTATACTTCCTATCAATAATTTCTATGCATCCTATTTCTATAACCCTATGGTTTCTAGTGAAATCAAGGCCTGTTGTTTCCGTATCCAAAATAATTTTTCTATTCATATACACTCTCTTTAGTAAATATAGCTAGGTTAGCTAATTCATCAGCAATTTCATTCCCAGTATTACCGCTATGACCTTTAACCCATTTCCATTCTATGTAATGAAAACAATTTAATTCATCAATTAATTTCCATAAATCTAAGTTTTTAACATCTTTTTTATTTGAGGTTTTCCAATTATTTTGCTTCCAATTCACAATCCATTTACTTATTCCATCCATTAGATATTTTGAATCAGTATATAAGATAATATTTGTTTTTATCTTAAAAATGCTCAATGCCATAATTGCCGCTTTTAATTCCATTCTATTATTAGTCGTACAATTTTCATATCCATAAATTTTTTTGCATTCTCTGGAATACTTTACATAAGCACCCCAACCACCAATACCAGGATTGCCTTTACATGCACCATCAGTATATATAATAACTCTATTGTTCATAAGTATTTTGAATATATTTTTTTGAAACTTTTCTTAGTAAAAAATTATTTGGCTTA